>JANOBL010000532.1:0-7456 GCA_031411635.1 Betaproteobacteria bacterium | reverse complement strand
GCTCGACAAACAGGCTGTAGAGGTTGACATCGCCACCGCCCAGCAGCGGGTAGTCGCCCGACTTGGCCAGCACCCGGGCATTGGCTTCGGCGCGCTGCACCGCGTTTTGATAATCGGCCCACAGCGGCGATTTTTTCTTTTCCAACTCGGCGATCAGGCGCTTGCGGTCGGCCGCGCGGGGCTGGTTGGCAATCATCGGTTCACGCTCGGCAAACCACTCCACCTGCTGCAGCTTGATGCGGTCCCAGGGTGGATTGCCCAGCACCACATCAAACCCACCACTGCCATCGGCCGCAAACACCGTGGGGAAGGCCGTCCACCAGTGAAAAAAGTCCTCGCGCCGCGCCAGCGCACGGCAGCGCACCATCAACGCATTGGCTTCAGTCACGCCCGGGCCGCTGCCTGCCAACTTGCCTTGGTGCAACAACTCCACCAGGTTGCGGCCGGGCGAGATCAGCTCGGCCAGCGCGCTTCTATCAACCTCGTCGCCCAACTTGCCCAGCTTGCGTGCATCGGCCACTGGCCAGCCCGGCAGCAACCAACGCAGTGCGCGCCAGAAATCCAGCAGCGCATGCAAGGGCGCAGTGCGGGCATCGGCCTCGGTGGCCAGGCGTTTGGACTGCCGCGCCTCGGCGATGTCCACGTCGGTCAAGTCGGCCACCTGGGCCAGATCGCGTGCGGCGCTGCCCAGCCGGTCCAGCTCGCTCTGGTTGAACAGCATGCCCAGCGCAGACAAGTCGGCGCGCAGCGCCGGCAGGCGCTCACCGTGCAAGGAGTCGCCCAGCTTCAGGTGGTGGTCCAGAAAACTCAGCGGCGCCCCCACGGTAAAGGTGTGCAGCCACAGCGCGGTTTTGGCCAGTTCCACCGCCATCGGGTTCTTGTCGACGCCGAAGATGGTTTTTTTGAGGATCATCCGGCGCACGATGTGGCGGTCGTCGAGCTGGGCATCGGTGACCGCCCAGCCATGCGCCGTGGCCGCCGTGCGGATGCTGCGCCGGATGTGCGCGATACGGGCAATCACCGGGCTTTCCCAGGGCCGGCCACGCTCCACCAAATGCGCCGCCCAGGGCTGGCGGTTGACCAACTCGCTGGCATGGCTGGCGGCCTCCAGCACCCGGTCGGCCAGGTCATCGACCAAGGCCACCAAAAAGTGGCCACTGCCCATCGCCGGATCGCAGACCGTCAGTTCAAGGATCTGCGTGGCTGGGTCGATGGCGTCGCGCTGGCCGGCCTCGGCATGGCCGTCGAGCTGCATCCATTGCGGCTCGCTCAGCGTGCTGCGCTTTTGCCAGCGGGTGATGGCGTCGTCGAAGCGCTGGAAACGCTCGGCCACCAGCAGGCCCACCGACTCACGCAGGATCAGCCGCACCAGGTCGTCATGGGTGTAATAACTGCCCGAGACCTTGCGCGCAAAACTGGCCGGGCGGGCAATCACGCGGTCGATCTCGGGGCGGTCGGGGGTGACGGCCAAGGCGCTCTCGGCGGCCTGCACCTGGTGCACCAGGCTGTATTCGAGCAAGCGCTCGTAGATGCCACCCAGGTGCGAGACCGACAAGTCGCGGTAGTTGATCCAGCCGCGTTGCACTGTGTCGGCATGGCTTTCGGTGCGGCGCGACAGCGCATCGATGATCGGCGCCATCACTGCGTCGGGCACCCGTGTGCGCTCCAGCAGCGGCGAGCGCGCACGCTCGAACAAACCACCGTTGTAGGCCGGCATGCCCACCGCGTCGTCGCCCTCGTCGATCAGCAGGAACACGCCTCGCAGATCACGCCAGATGTTGTCCAGCCGCGTGGAATACACCTTGCCGGCATCGATGCCGTCGCGCACCCGCTCACGCAGTGCACGCACGCTGTACGGTGCGTAACGTGGATCGCGTGCGGGCAGCAGCAAGCGGTCTTCGGCGTAAAACAAAAACAGCAGCCGGTACAGCAGGATCAGCGTGGACTCGCGCAGCTCGTCCAGGTAATCGGCGGTGTATTGTGATCGGGTGTAGCTGCCGTAACCGGTGGGCTGTTTGCGTGCCTCCAGATCACCTTTGCCCAGGGCTTGCGCCAACTGCGGAAACACTTCGGCAAACACCCGCTGGCCCAGGTCCTGGGACACTTTTTCTTCGTAGCGCCTGGCCTCGTTGCGGGCGTAGGCGTGAAAGCTGCGGCCCTCGCTGTCCCAGGTTTGGGTGAGAAACGCCGCGCGGCTGAAGAACAGGAAAAACAGCTTGATCGCATCGGCTGGCTCGGGATCGTCAAAAGCGCGCTGGCTGCCCGGCACGGCCAGCGCGGCGGCCAGGTCGATCTCGAAAAATTCTTCGGCGCGTGAGCGCGCGTCCTGCCAGTACAGCCGCCACACGCCGGCATTGGTCAGCAGGCCCCACTTGATGCGGCGGTCGGCCACCACGTCCACCCGGCTCAGGTAGCGCAGCATCTGCGACGACGGTGCATCGGGGTCTTGTGGCTCTGCCGGGTCGCCGCGGTCAAGCTGCCGCATCCAGCGCTTGGCCTCCAGGATCGCCAGGCCATGGCGATAGCGGCGATCGTCTCTGGGCTCGGCGATTGCCGCTGCCTTGGCCGCGCTGTCGGGGAACAACAGCATGTCGGGCACGTCCTCGCGCCGCTTGCCCGACAAGTTGACCTGCGGCAAGGTGTCGTCGCCCCAGCCCAGCTCGGCCAGCACGGTCTTGATCAGCAACTGCTCGGTCTGCGCCTCGTTGAGCGCCGACTCGGTGCTGTAGGGCGCGTAAAGCCGCTGCAGTGCGGCTGAAAAGCGGGCCAGTGAGTCGTCACTCAGCGACTGCCAGGGCGGTGTGTCACGGATGCCGCGATGCAGGAAATCCTGGGTGAAGAGTTGGCCTTGCATGGACGTGGAGACTGAAGTGGCGGCAGTGTAGCGGGGGGGTATCGCGGGGGGGGGGTATCGGCGGATCGCCACCCAGCCAAACCCGGACGTGTCAGGATTGCGCATGTTCCGCTGCCGCGACGCCCACCTGATCGGCCTGCTCGGCCCGCTGCTGCTGGCCGCCTGCACCCCACCCCCAACCACCGGCTGGGCAGGTTATGCCGAAGGCGACTATGTGCGCATCGCCGCGCCGCTGGCCGGCAGCTTGGCCAGCTTGACGGTACAGGCCGGCCAGAGCGTGGCGGCCGGCGCACCGCTGTTCAGCCTGGAGTCTGAATCGGAAGCCGCTGCGCGCGACGAGGCCCAGGCCCGACTGCGGGCCAGCCAGGCCCAGGCGGTGAACACCGACAGCGGCCGCCGCGCCGACGAGCTGGCGGTCACCCAGGCCCAGCTTGCCCAGACGCGTGCCCAGGCCACGCTGGCCCGCAGTGAGCTGGCGCGCCAACAGCAGTTGCTGCAACAGGGTTTTGTCTCGCCAGCCCATATCGACGATGCACGCGCCGCGGTGGCGCAAACCGCCGCCCGGGTGGCCGAGCTGGAAGCGGCCTTGCGCGTGGCCGGGTTGCCAGCCCGCCCGGCCGAGCGCGAGGCGGCGCGCGCCACGGCCAGCGCGGCCAGCCAGGCACTGCAGCAAAGCCAATGGCGGCTGGCGCAAAAGTCGCAGCGTGCGCCGCTGGCCGCGCTGGTGGCCGACACTTATTTTCGCGTCGGCGAGTGGGTGCCGGCCGGTGCGCCGGTGCTGGCGCTGCTGCCGGCCGGCGCGGTGAAGGCACGCTTTTTTGTCGCCGAGGCCGAGGTCGGCACGTTGGCGCCGGGCCAGCCGGTGCTGATCTATTGCGACGGCTGCGGCGCACCGCTGGCCGCACGCATCAGCCGCATTGCCAGCCAGGCCGAGTACACGCCGCCGGTGCTGTACTCCAATGCGCAAAAGGCGCGGCTGGTGTTCATGGTCGAGGCGCGGCCCGAGGCCGCCGATGCGGTGCGGCTCAAACCCGGGCAACCGCTGGATGTGCGGCGGGCAGCGCCGTGACGCCTGCTGCTGTCGGCGCGCCGCTGGCCATCGACGTCAAAGGCCTGAGCAAGCACTACGGCAAGCGCGCGGTGGTGGACCGGGTGGATCTGCAAGTGCCACGTGGCAGCGTCTGCGGTTTTCTAGGCCCCAACGGCAGCGGCAAGACCACGACGATCCGGCTGCTGTGCGGCCTGCTGACGCCCGACGCCGGCAGCGGAACATGTCTGGGCCTGGACATCCAGCGCCAGGCCGCTGCGATCAAGCGCCAGGTGGGCTACATGACGCAGAAGTTCGGGCTCTACGAGGACTTGTCGATCCGCGAGAACCTGGACTTCGTGGCCCGGCTGTTTGAGCTGCCCAACCGGCGCAGCGAGGTGGACGCAGCACTCGCCCGGCTGGGCCTCGCCGCCCGGCAGCAGCAGCTTGCCGGCACCTTGTCGGGCGGCTGGAAGCAGCGCCTGGCGCTGGCCGCCTGCCTGATCCACCGCCCGTTGTTGCTGCTGCTGGACGAACCCACGGCCGGCGTCGATCCCAAGGCCAGGCGCGAGTTCTGGGACCAGATCCACAGCCTGGCGGGCGAGGGCATCACGGTGCTGGTGTCCACCCACTACATGGACGAGGCGATGCGCTGCGACCAGCTTTGTTACATCGCCTACGGCCGGGTGCTGGCGGTGGGCACGGCCGCGCAAATCGTGGCCCAGGCAGGGGCCAGTGATCTGGAAGACGCCTTTGTGCGCCTGGTGGGCCAGGCGCAGGACAACTTTGCTTGATGACCAACAAGCGGACCAAAAAGCACCACGATGACCAGCCTGCAATTCTCCTGGCGCCGCATGCTGGCGATTTTCATCAAGGAGTTCCAGCAGATGCTGCGCGACCGGCTGACTTTTGCGATGGCGGTGGGTGTGCCCGTCATCCAGCTTGTGCTGTTTGGCTACGCGATCAACACCGACCCAAAAGGCCTGCCCACGGTGCTGGTGGCGCAGGACGGTGGACCGCTGGGCCGCAGCCTGGTGGCGGCGCTGGCGAACAGCGGTTACTTCCAGATCGTTGCGCGCACCGGCAGCGAGGCCGAGGGCGATGCATTGATCGAAAGCGGGCAGGCCCAGTTCATGATCGTGCTGCCGAATGATTTCTCCACCCGGGTGTTGCGTGGTGAGCGCCCGGCGGTGCTGGTATCGGTGGACGCCACCGACCCGGCCGCCGCAGGCAATGCGATCGCCGCGCTGGCGCAGATCAACCTGCAGGCGCTGCAGCACGATCTGGTCGGCCCGCTGGCCGGCCTGGCGCCGCGTGCGCCGCCATTCGAGCTGCGCATCCACCGCCGCTACAACCCCGAGGGGCTGTCACGGGTGAACATCGTGCCGGGGCTGATCGGCACCATTCTGACGATGACGATGGTGATGCTGACCGGCCTGGCCATCACCCGCGAGCGTGAGCGTGGCACGATGGAAAACCTGCTGGCCACGCCGGTGCGGCCGGTTGAGGTGATGGTGGGCAAGATCCTGCCCTATGTGGTGATCGGCTATGTGCAGTTGGGCGTGATCATGGCAGCAGCGGCGCTGCTGTTTGCAGTGCCGATGAACGGCAGTTTTACGCTGCTGATGTTGATGATCGGCGTCTTCATGCTGGCCAACCTGGGGGTGGGCTTCAGCTTCAGCACCTTGGCACGCAACCAGTTGCAGGCGCTGCAGATGACGTTTTTCTTCTTTCTGCCGTCGATGCTGCTGTCGGGCTTCATGTTTCCGTTTCGTGGCATGCCGGGCTGGGCGCAAGCGATCGGCGAGTTGCTGCCGCTGACGCACTTTTTGCGCATCGTGCGCGGCATCATGCTCAAGGGCAATACGCTGGCCCAGGTGCTGCCCGAGTTGTGGCCGATGCTGGCTTTTCTGGCCGTGGTGTCGGCGCTGGCGCTGGCGCGCTATCGGCAGACGGTGGATTGAAGGCCAAGCCGGTCAACCCCTGGTCTGGCTGGTTTTGGCCAGCCGACTCCGGCGATGCCCGGCCCGATGGTCGCGTTTTAATGCAAGGTTCAAACCCTCCGGCCGACTCAGCACACACGCGCTGCCAGCCGGTGGCGGCACCGCTGTGAGGAGTAAAGCCATGCCTTCCTGGTTGATCGCGCTGGACCGCCACTTTCCGATCCGCTACCTGACGCTGCTGGCCACCTCGGCGCTGCTGCTGTCCGGCTTGTTGCTGTGGCTGAGCACTGGCCAAAGCCTGTGGCTGGCGGGCCTGGGCGCACTGGGCCTGGGGCTGGGCTTGCGTGATCTGCGCCAGACCAAGCGCGCGGTGCTGCGCAACTATCCGGTGATCGGCCATCTGCGCTTTTTGTTCGAGTGGATCCGCCCCGAGATCCGCCAATACTTTTTGGAGAGCGACCGCGAGGCGGTGCCGTTTTCGCGCCAGCAGCGCTCATTGGTGTACCAGCGCAGCAAGGGCGAGTCGGACAAGCGGCCATTTGGCACCCAGTTGGACGTGCACGAGGCGGGCTACGAGTGGCTCAACCACTCGCTGCAGCCCAGCCAGTTGCCCAGCCATGATTTCCGCATCCTCATCGGCGGGGACCGCTGCACACAGCCCTATTCGGCCAGCCTGTTCAACATCTCGGCGATGAGTTTTGGTGCCCTCAGCGCCAACGCCATCATGGCGCTGAACGGGGGTGCCAAGCAGGGTGGCTTTGCCCACGATACCGGCGAGGGCTCGATCAGCGTGCACCACCGCAAGCACGGCGGGGACTTGATCTGGGAAATCGGCTCGGGCTACTTTGGCTGCCGCAACGACGATGGCAGCTTCAACGAGACCAAGTTCCAGGCCAATGCACGCGATCCGCAGGTCAAGCTGATCGAGTTGAAGCTGAGCCAGGGCGCCAAGCCCGGCCATGGCGGCGTGCTGCCCGGCCCCAAGGTATCGCCCGAGATCGCCGCGGCACGCGGTGTGCCGGTGGGGGTGGATTGCGTCTCACCGGCTGCGCACAGCGCGTTCGGCACGCCGCTGGAGCTGCTGCAGTTTCTGGCCCGGCTGCGCAGTTTGTCGGGTGGCAAGCCGGTGGGCTTCAAGCTGTGCATCGGCCATCCGTGGGAATGGTTTGCGCTGGCCAAGGCGATGGTCGAGAGTGATCTGCTGCCCGACTTCATCGTCGTCGACGGTGGCGAGGGTGGCACCGGCGCCGCGCCGCTGGAATTTACCGACCATGTGGGCGCGCCGATGCAGGAGGGCCTGCGCCTGGTGCACAACACCCTGGTGGGCCTGAACCTGCGCAGCCGCATCCGCATCGGCTGCGCCGGCAAGATCATCAGCGCCTTCGACATCGCCCGGGCCATGGCGCTGGGTGCCGATTGGTGCAACTCGGCGCGTGGTTTCATGTTTGCGCTGGGCTGCATCCAGGCCCAGCATTGCCACACCGGCGCCTGCCCCACTGGCGTGACCACCCAAGACCCGCTGCGCCAGCAGGCGCTGGTGGTGCCCGACAAAACCGAGCGTGTGGCCAACTTTCACCGCCAGACGCTGGAGGCGCTGCAGGAGCTGGTGCAGGCGGCCGGGCTGCAGCACCC
>JANOBL010000531.1:0-15618 GCA_031411635.1 Betaproteobacteria bacterium | reverse complement strand
CGCTTTGCCATTCGGACGTGTTGACCTCGCGCACCTGTTTTTCGTACTCGGCACGGGCCTCGGCGCTGGTCAGCAAGGCCTCGCGCACAGCAGGCTCGGGGCGCAGCAGCAGGCCCATGTCGCGGCCCCATTTGACGGCCTGCATTGCAACCTTGTCGCCCAGCGACGAGCGCTCGATGCCGTAAGCATCCAAGGCCTTGGCATCCAGCCAGCCCTGCTGCACCCCCGCCAGCAGCCAGCCCAGCGACGCCGCATCGCCGACGCCGGAGTTCATGCCAAAGCCGCCCATCGGAATCCACAGATGCGCCGCATCGCCGGCCAGAAACACCCGGCCCTCGCGGTACTTGTTGCACACCATGGCCCGGGCGGTCCAGCGCGCCTCGTTGATCACCTGGTAGTCAAAGCGCTCACCGATGGCTGCAAACATCAGTGGCTCGGGGTTGAAGCTGTCCAGCGTCTGGCCGGGCGGCACGTTGGTGTGGATCAGCCACTCGTCCTTGCCGTCGATCGCCACCACGATCGCACCGCCCAGAAACCGGTACATCCAGCCCGGGTGCTTCTGGTAAAGCTCGGTCAGGCGTGGCGCGCGGATGAAGATCGTCACGTTGTCGGCGATCTTCGGGATGCCTTCCAGCCGGGCGCCGATATCGCGCCGCACGCTGCTGTTGCTGCCGTCGGCACCCACCAAATAGGCGGCGCGCAGCGTGCTCAGTCCGGCGCCGTTGCGCACCTGGGCGCTGACGCCCGATTCATCCTGCGTGAACGACAGCAGCTCGCTGCCCAGCCGCAAGTCCAGCCGGTAGTGCGCCAGCGCATGGGCGCGCAGCGGCGGCTCCATGTAGAGCTGCGAGATGAAGTGCTGCGGCTCGGGCGTGGGCCAATCGCTGCCGATGCCGATGGGTCGGCCCTCACGCCACTCCAGTGGCGTGGGTCGTCGATACCGGGTGAACTCCTCGCCGTTCATCGTGGTCATGTAGACCACGTCGGTGTTGTTGTCGGCGGGCAGGCCGGCGGCGCGGATGGCGTCGGCGCAGCCAAGACGGCGAAACACCTCCATCGAGCGTGCATTGGTGGTGTTGCATCTTGGGTTGGGCGGCAGGTCGGCACGCGCTTCGAGCACGATGCTGTGGATGCCGCGCCAGGCCAGGTCCATCGCCAGGGTCAGGCCCACCGGGCCGCCGCCGGCGATCAGAACAGTTGTGTCTTGCATGGCATGGTCCTGTGGCACGGTGAAGGGGGCGGTTATCGTGCCGCAGGCTTGGGATTGGCCGAAAACTCGGCCGACACCTCACCCGACAAAAACTGCCCGGCCTCCATCTGCACCCACTCGCTGCCGGGCTCAAATCCGACGTTGATCGGATCCTTGCCAGCCTTCACCACGTCCACCTGTTGTTTCAGCAGCCGGCGCAGCAGCACGATGCCGCGGTCGCTGGTGGCCAGGTGCTCGCCCGTGTGCAAGGTGATCGCGCCCTGGCTGCCTTGCGCCTCCCAATCGCCCGGAAAGCGCTGGTAGTAGTGCGGATCGGCGGCCAGCTTGGCATCGCGGTCGCCGCGCAGGGCGGCGATGCGGCGGAAAAACTCGTCGTCCTTGCCACGCAGCGCGGTGAAGATGCGGAAATGGGTGTCGTCCACCGGCAGCACAAAGCCCAGGGTGTCGATGGCCCCGGGTTTGCCGAATGGATTGGGCACGCCGCGCACACCCGGCAGCACGGTTTCCACCACGGTGTACAGCGTGCGGCCGTCGAGCAGGGTTTGGCTGCGCTCATTGCTCACGCCGCGCGGTGTGGCGCGGTACTTCACGTCGCCCAGGCGTTCCCAGGGCTGGAAGTCCAGCTTGTCCAGCTCACCGTAGCGTGAGCCAAACTGCGGCCCACTGTGAAAGTAGTGCAGCCACAAAAAATGCCCTGTGTCGTGGATGTTTTCAAAGTGCTGCAGCCAGTTGAACGGCACCAGGCCGGCCTCGTAGCGGCCGCTGCCGATGTTGTGGTCGTCGGTGAAGATCTGCTCGCCGGGCGCCAGATCCTCCAGCGCCGAGTAGCGTGGCAGCAGCGGCTTTTTGTCGGCCGGGCCCAGGTAGGCAAAGACCAGGCCGTAGCGCTCTTGCACCGGGTACCAGGGCTGGCGCACCTTGTCGCGCGACCTTGCGGCATTCAAGCCGTTTTGCGGCTCGCAGGGCTGGTCGGTGCAGCGGCCCTGCACATCAAACGCCCAGCCGTGGTAGCAGCAGCGGATGCCGGCTTCGTCCACCCTGCCGTACAGCAGCGAGCTGCCGCGGTGCACGCAGCGTGGGTGCACCAGGCCGGGCCGGCCGGATTTGTCGCGGAACAGGATCAGGTCTTCGCCCAGCGCACGCACCGCGCGCGGCAGGTCGCTGGCGTCGGCCGCCAGGCCGATCGGGTGCCAGTAGCGGCGCAGCAACTCGCCCATCGGCGTGCCGGGCCGCACCTCCGTCAGGTCGGCGTTGTGGGTGGGCCAGGGCAGGGCGTAGGCAGTGCCGCTGTCGGTGCCGGTGTTGGGACTGTCGCTCATGGCGTGGGGCATCCAGGGTTCACGGTGCCCCAGCATAGAAAGGTGTTGCCCCTGCCCGGCCTGGATTGGCCGCACAGCGCACACTTCCCGCGTGGCTGTCAGCTTTCGGCCAAGCCGTAGCGTTGGCTTATCAAGGTGTCCAGCATTGCCGCCACCAGCAGGCTGGCCTCGTCCAGCCGGGTTACCGCCAGCACGGTGCTGTGGGCCTGGATTTCGGCCAGCGCAACAAACACCACATCGCTGCGTGGCTGCTGGGCCACCGAGGCACCCACCACCGCATAGCCCAGGCCGGCGGCCACCAGGCCCAGCGCGGTGTGGATTTCGATCGCCTCATGGCCCACCACCGGCTGGGCGCCCGCCGCATGCAGCACCGACAGCACATGGTGGGCAAAGCGGCTGCTTGGGTCTTTGGGGTAGCTGATCAGTGGCAGCGCGGCCAGTGCCGCCAGCGTGACGCCGCGCTGCTGGGCCAGCCCATGCTGCGCCGGCAGCGCCACCACAAACGGATCGTCAAACAGCCACGTGTGCCTGAAATCGGCTGGTGGCATTTGCGCCCGCGTGTGGCGCGACAAACCGATGTGGATGCGCCCGCTGCGCAACTGCGCCGGCTGCTGCTCGGACAGCAACTCCACCAACTCAAGCTTGACCCCGGGGTGCGTCAAGCGAAACGCCCGCACCGCGCTGGGCAACACCGAGTACAGCAAGGAGCGCACAAAGCCGATGCCCAGCCAGCCGTGCTGGCCGGTGGCCACGTCGCGGGCGTCCTGCTCCAGCCGTTGGCCCTGGGCCAGCAGCTCGCGCGCCCGGGGCAAAAAAAACTGGCCCAGCGCGGTCAAGCCCATGGGCTTGACGCTGCGGTCAAACAGCGCGCCGCCCAGGCGGGTTTCCAACTGCGAAATCTGCATGCTGATCGCCGTGGGTGCCACAAACAAGCGCTCGGCGGCACGCGCCAAGGTGCCGCTGTCCACCACCTCGCAAAAGTAGCGCAGTTGCTTGAAGTTCATGATTTCAGAGTTTATGTCCAGAATATTGAACTGTTCTTCAACCATTGATTGGTCAACACTGGGCGCCATGACGAACTCGACCTCAACCCCGTCCCCGCACAACCGGCTGCAGCAACTGCGCGATCTGGGCGCCGCCACCGTCTACGAGGCACAAGGCGCGGTGGGCGCGCTGGACAGCGGCATCAAGCCGCTGGACCCGCACTCGCGCATTGCCGGCCCGGCCTTTACCGTGGACATGCGCCCAGCCGACAACCTGATGCTGCATTACGCCTTGCTGAAGGCCAGGCCCGGCGATGTGCTGGTGGTCGATGCCAAGGGGTTTCTGGAGGCCGGGCCCTGGGGCGATGTGTTGACTGCGCAGGCGCTCAAATCAGGCCTGGCCGGCATGGTGATCCACGGTGCGGTGCGCGACGCCAACACCATCATTGGGCTGGGGTTTGCGGTGTTCTGCCGCGGTCTGTCGATCAAGAGCACCGGCAAACACCAGCCCGGCAAGGTCAATGTGCCGGTATGCATTGGCGATGTATTGATCCACCCGGGCGACATCGTGGTGGGCGACCGCGACGGCGTGGCCATCGTGGCGCAAGACCGGGTCGACGAGGTGATCGCCAACAGCCTGGCCCGCGAGGCCAAAGAAGCCGGGATGCGCGCCGCGATCGAGCAAGGCGCCACCACGGTAGACCTGATGAACCTGGGCGAGACGCTGCGCCGCCTGGGTCTGCACTGACTGGTTGCCCCTGTTCCCCAAAACCATCCCACGGAGACAAACCCATGACGCCCCTGCTGCACCGTTGCGCCGCTGCCCTGCTGGCCTGCGCTTTCATCACGCCGCTGGCCCAGGCCCAGGCCTACCCCGACAAATCGGTGCGTTTGATCGTGCCCTGGCCTGCCGGTGGTGGCGCCGATGCGGTGGGCCGTGCGGTGGCCAATGCACTGACCCAGGGCCTGGGCAAGACGGTGTACGTGGAAAACGTGGCCGGTGCCGGCGGCAACATCGGCACCCAGCAGTTTGTGCGCGCCGCGCCCGATGGCTACACCTTGCTGCTGGCCACCAGCTCCACCAACGCGGCCAATCCGCACTTGTACAAAAAGACCGGCTTTGATGCGATCAAGGACTTTGCGCCGATCGCGTCGGTGGCGCTGATCCCCAGCGTGCTGGTGGTGCCGGCCGCATCGCCGTTCAAATCGCCCAAGGACGTGATCGCCGCCGCCAAGGCCGGCCCGGGCAAGCTGTCGTATGGGTCGGGCGGCATCGGTGCGTCGGCGCACTTGGCCGGTGAGTTGTTCAAATCGGTGGCCAAGGTGGACATCACCCATGTGCCCTACAAAGGCAGCGGCCCGGCCCTGACCGATGTGATGGGCGGCCAGCTTGATCTGATGTTCGACACCGGCGCGTTCAGCCACATCAAGGGCGGCAAGATCCGCGCCCTGGCGGTGGCCGCCGACAAGCGCCAGCCACTGCTGCCCGACGTGCCCACTTTCGAAGAACTGGGCATCAAGGGCATGGTGATGAACGCCTGGTACGGCGTTGCCGCGCCGGCCGGCACACCGCCGGCCGTGATCGGCAAGGTCAATGCGGCGGTGAACCAGGCGCTGGCGTCGGGCGACCTGGCCAAGCGGCTGGCCGACATCGGTGCCGAGGTGCGCAGTGGCTCGGCCGAGGATTTCAGCAAGTTCTGGCGTGCCGAGGTGGACCGCTACACCGGGCTGGTCAAGCTCACCGGGGCCACGCTGGACTAAGGTTTTAGGGGGCTGGCCTAGACTTGGCACCCCTGCAGTTTGCCGAGTGCCGAGATGCCCACTTCCGCCATCGTCCAGATCCAGCCGCTGGGTTTTCCGTGGGTCACGCTGGACCCGTTTTTGTTCTGCGTCCACCACGACGATGCCTATCCCCGGGGCAATGCCCAGCACGGCCCGGATGCCAGCCTGGCCGGGCGAAACCTGGGGCAAGACTTTGCCGGCAAGGACGGCTGGCGCATGTACCACGGCCAGACGGTGCCGGGTTTTCCGGCCCATCCGCACCGGGGTTTTGAGACGGTCACCATCGTGCGCCAGGGCCTGATCGACCATGCCGACTCGCTGGGCGCCACCGCGCGCTTTGGCAGCGGTGATGTGCAGTGGCTCACCGCCGGCCGGGGCATCGTGCATGCCGAGATGTTTCCGCTGCTCAATACCGCCGCGCCCAACCCGCTGGAGTTGTTCCAGATCTGGCTCAACCTGCCGGCGCGCAGCAAGATGGCGGCGCCGCATTTCACGATGTTCTGGTCGGCGTCGATCCCGCATCCAAGGTCGACCGACGCCGCGGGCCGCAGTACCGAGCTGTGCTGCATCGCCGGGTGCTATGCCGACCAGGCCCAGCCGCTGGCGCCGCCGCCAGACTCCTGGGCGGCCCAGCCCGAGGCCGATCTGGCGATCTGGACGATCAAGATGGCGCCGGGCGCCCGCTGGGTGATGCCTGCTGCGGTCGGCCCGCACACCCGGCGCAACCTGTACTTCTTCAAAGGCTCGAGTGTGCAGATCGACCAGCAAGCGCTTGATCAACACGCCGCCATCGAGTTGCGGGCGCAGCAAACCGTCGAACTGGTCAACGGCCCCGAGACCAGTGAATTCCTGCTGCTGCAAGGCCGCGCCATCGGCGAGCCGGTGGCTCAGCATGGCCCGTTTGTGATGAACACCCAACAAGAGCTGCGCCAGGCTTTTGACGACTACCGCCGCACCGAGTTTGGCGGCTGGCCGTGGCCGGACAGCGCGCCGGTGCATGGGCCGCTGCCGCAGCGTTTTGCGCGGCATGCGCAGGGCCGGGTGGAGGCGCCGGCTGGGCTTGTTTGATCAGGGGATGAACAATGCCGCATCATGCTGGCGCGCCCCGCGCCTTCACCCTGAACCCAAGGACAAACCCATGACCGAAGCCCTCAACGCCGCCGCACTGGACCAGGTTTTTCGCAGCGCCCGCACCTTCAACAAATTCACAGCCCAGGCGGTGGACGATGCCACGCTGCACCAGTTGCACGCGCTGTGCAAATGGGGCCCCACCTCGATGAACTGCCAGCCGGTGCGGCTGGTGTTTGTCAAAAGCGCCGAAGCCAAACAGCAGCTTCTGCCCGCGCTGATGCCCACCAACGCCGCCAAGACGCTGGCCGCACCGGTGACTGCGATCGTGGCCTACGACAGCCAGTTTTTTGAGCAGCTTGACACGCAGTTTCCGGCCGTGCCAGGCATCGGCGGCATGTTTGCCCACAACCCCGCGCTGGCCCAGGAGACCGCGCTGCGCAACAGCTCGCTGCAAGGCGCCTACCTGATCATCGCGGCCCGGATGTTGGGGCTGGACGCCGGCCCGATGAGCGGCTTTGACGCCGCCAAGGTCAACGCGGCGTTTTTTGCCGATGGCCGCTGCAAGGCCAACTTCCTGGTCAACCTGGGGTATGGCGACGCCAGCGGCAACCACCCGCGCGGCCCGCGCCTGGGCTTTGACGACATCGCCCGCATCGCCTGAGCGCGGCGTGCCGCCGATGGGCCGGGGCGGCCAGAACAAGGCCCTGGCCGGTCTGGGCAGGTTTTGTGCCGCTCAGAGCTAGCGCTAACAGGCGCTGGCCAAGGCGATCCCGGTCACGCTGCCGCAGCGTCTGCAACAGCCTGTAAGCGCTTGCCGGGCGTCGTCCACCGGTCTGCGGATCAAGCAGGACCTAGGGGGTACTCACCCGGCACGATCTGCCCTTTAATGATTTGTTGAAAATCAAAGGGCCGGCATGGACTTCATCGAAAAGATATTCGGCTTCTCGCCCGATGGGGGCGACGGCAGCTTTGAGTTTTTTCTGTTTGCCGTGCCGATTGCCGGCCTGTGTTGGCTGGGCTGGCGGCGCCGGCAAAAGCGCCTGCAGCGCGACCGTGAGCAACGCTAGCCAGCGATGCTGGTCAAACCGATGATCGGTGCCTGGGAGGTGCCCCGGATCGAGTCCATCACCACCCACGAAGCACGCCGCCTGGCGGTGCTACCGGTGCCGGGCTTGTCGGGTGATTTGCACCACGACATGGGCCGCAACGCGATGTGTGTGGAGATCACCGGTGCGCTGTACGGCGACGAAGCGCGGGATGGTTTTCTGAAAGAACTGCGCGAGAAGTTTTTACTCGGCGACCCGGTGGATTTTGTCGCCGACATCGTTGGCGAGTCCGAGCTGGAGCGGGTGCTGATCGAGCGCTTTGAGCTGGAAGAAGCCGCCGCAATGGCCGACACTTTCTTGTTTCGGCTGCGGCTGCGGGAATACACCGAGCCACCCGAGCCGGCCGGCCTGGGCAGCGACTTTGGCCTGGATGTGGATGCCGATCTGGGCCTGGATGTTGATCTTGGCCTCGATCTGCTGGACCTGCCCGGCCTGCTGGGCGCGGTGCCCGAGTTGGGCGACATGCTGAGCCCGGTCAAGACGGCGGCCGGTGAGTTGAAAACCGCGCTGGGCGGCGCCGGTGCACTGTTGCAGCCGCTGTCGGATCTGCTGGGCTAGCGGGGCAAACCCCACCATGGCACTGGCCGCTGACCTGGGCACCCGCATCGACGCTGGCGCGCTGGTGTCGGCCGTGCTGGCGGCCCTGCAAGGCCATGCGGTGGATCTGCAAGCCGTCACAGTGCCCGACGACGGTGGCCGGCTGGGCGACATCAGCGGATCATCGGCGGTGGATCTGTCGTCGGTGGGTGCGGCGGTGCAAACGCTGGCCGCGCAGCTTGCGCCGCAGTTGGCGGCCTTGGCGCCGGGGTTGGGGTCGCCATTGCCGGCGCTGGATGCGCTGGTCGCCGCCATCGCGCTGGTCGAGCAGGTCAGCACCGGCGATCTGGTGGCCGAGCTGGACCAGCTTGCCGGCGCGCTGGGCGATGAGCTGGAAGGTTCACGCGAGGGCGGCCTGGTGGGCGTGCTGATGCGGGTCACCCGGCTGTTGGGCGACGCGCCGGCCGCGGCCAAGATCGGCACGCTGCTGCAATCCTTGCTGGGCCTGGCGAAGCTGCAAACCCCGTCAGGCATCACCCGGCTGGCCGAGTTGCTGCCCGCCGCCGATGCTGGCCTGCGTGCGGTGGGTGGGCTGATGGCGCTGGAATCGCTGCTGTCCGAGTCGCAGCGCCTGACCACGCTGATGGCCGCGCAGATCGACGCGCCCACGGTGCAGCGTGATCTGCAAAGCCTGGCCAGCAGCCTGGACGCCGCGCTGCTGGCCCGCATCAACTTGGTGGATGTGGCCGATGCAGCCGCGCTGCGCGCGCTGGCCGAGCTGCTGGCCGCCGGGGCCCAGCGCTTTGAGACGCTGCGCGAAACCGTGGCAGCCGGCATCGGCCTGGGCGAGGCCACCTTGGCCTACCTGGATGTGGACCAGGTGCAGCATGAGCTGGAAGCTGCGGCGGCAATGCTGCGAGGCATCGACCTGGCGCCGCTGGGCCGGCTGTTGACCGATGCGCTGGCCGGCCTGGCGCCGATCACGCAGATCGACATCGAGCATGCGCCTGCGCAATCGCTCGATGCCTTGCTTGCCCTCGCCGAGGCTGAGATCGGCAGCCACGCCGCCCGCATCGCCGCCTGGGATGCCGTCTCATTGGTGACCCCGGCGCAGCAAGGCTTTGATCAACTCACCGCGCCGCTGGCCACTGTGTCAGACCGCATTGCCGAGCTCACCGTGGCGCTGCGCAGCGCGATGGAAGCTGTGCGCAATGTGGTGTCGGCCGCGCCGGTGCGCAGCATCAGCGATGCGGTATCCAGCGTGCTGGCACCGGTCACCCGGGCTTTGGCGCTGATCACCGATCTGGTGGGCGACATCTCAGCCGCGCTCAACACGGCGGCCCAGACCGCGCTGGACGCGATCAACGCCGTGGAAGGCACGGTCGATGGCTTCAAGGCCCAGGTGGAATCCTTGTTTGCCGAGGCCGAGGCCTTTGTGGATTCACTCCACCTGGATCAAGTGGCCGGCCAGATCGGCCAGAAGGTGGCCGAGTTCAGTGCGGCCATCGAGCGGGCCCAGATGAAGCCGTATTTCGACACCGCGGTGTCGGCGATAGGCGCGGCCACTGACGTGGTGGATGCCGTGCCTTTCAACCTGCTGCCAGACTCGATGAAGGCCGATGTGGACGCGGCGATCAAGCCGATCAAGGACACCGATGTGGCGGCGGTGGAAACCGAGATCGAAACCGCGCTGGGCATTGGCGCGGATGGCCAGTTTGCGTTGCGCGCCGATCTGGAAAACGCGGTGGCCCAGGTGCAGGCCAAGTACGACGAGCTGATGGCCTTGGTGCGCAGCCACGATCCGCAGCAATACCTGCAGCAGCTCGATGTGCAGTTGCAATTGCTGGCCGCCAAGATCAGCGACATCTCGCCGCAGCTTGCTTTGCAGCCGGTGCAGGACGCGATCACGCAGGTGCGCTCAGCAATCGTCGGGGTGGATCTGGTGGCGATGCTGGCGCCGCTGCAACAGGTGTTTGATGATGCGCTGGCCACCTTGGCGCAGTACAGCCCGGCCACGCTGATTGCGCCGCTGGCCGGCCGCGTGACTGCTGCCCGTGTGGCCGTCAAATCTGCCGTTCGGCTGGACCGTTGGGCACCCGTGCTGGACGATTTGTCCGGCCGCGCCACGGGGCTGCTGAACCAGCTTGACCCGGCTCAGTTGCAGCCCCAGATCGCCGCGCTGCTGAACGAGGCCAAAGGCCTGGTGGATGCGCTGCCAGCCACGCGCATGACCTGGCCCGGCGCGATCATCGCCAGGCTGTTGCAAGGCGTCACCGCCAGGCTGGACCCCAACAGCTTTGCCACGGTGCAAGCCTGGATCACCGGCGGTGGTGGCCCGGCTGCGCTGGCCGGGCGCAGCGATGCCATTGCTATCGCCGTGGGCCGTACCCGCGACGCCGTGCTGGCGCTGGATTTTGCGGCGTTGTCGGCCGCGATGGTCAACGCCGCCGGCCCGCTGCGCAGCGCCATCAGCGCGCTGGTGGCCCGGCTGGGTGGCAATCCGGCCGAGCAAGCCCGCTTCCAGGCGCTGGCTGAGCGCTACGACCTGGCGCCGGTGCTGTCCCGGCTTGCCACCAACCGCGACCGTTTCCTGGCCAGTCTGCAGCAGGCCGCCAATGTGGCCGAGACCTTGCGCCGCACCGGTTTGTCGGAGGTGGACAATGCGATCCAGCAACTCAAAGCCGCGTTTGCGCCGCTGCTGCAGTTGTTTGGCCAGGTGCGCACCTTGGTGCGCAAGCTGGGTGTGGGCGATGTAGACCACGGCCTGGTGGCGATGGTGAAATCGGTGTTTGCGGTGCTGCCACCGCAGCGCTTGGCGGGTTTGCTCGCACCGTTGTTTGTCGCGCTGCGTGGCCGGGTATTGGCGCTGATCAACGCGGTGCTGTTGCCGCTGAAAAGTGCGATCACCCGCTTGACCGGCCTGATCGACGCGATCGACCTGGCGCCGCTGGTGGCCGCGCTGCAAACGGTTTATGACGAGGTGCTGGCCGACCTGACCGCCTTGTCCCCCACCACTTTGCTGGCCCAGCCGCTGGCGGCGTTTGGCACGCTGCAAACCACGCTGTCCACGTTTGACCCACTGGCCCCGCTGCTGACGCTGCTGGACGGCCTGCGGGATGCCGCTGTGCGCGTGCTGGCCAAGCTGTCCGCCGAGCAGATGCTGCAATCGCCGCTGGCGATTTACCGCACGCTGGTGGAGGCGCTGGCGCAGCTCGATATCGGTGAGTTGCTGGCCCCGGTGTTCGACGCGGTGGATGTGATTGCCAAGCAGGTGGACGAGGGCCTGGACAACACCGTCACCGCGTTCCAGGGCCTGCAAGCGGCGCTGCCCGGTGGCGGCGGTGGATCGGCGGCAACGCTGCGGCTGCAATGATGAGGACCATGCCATGACCGGCCTGATCACCCAAAGCGCCGTGCTGCTGCTGGCCCGCAAGCGGCTGGAGCGCATCAACCATTTGCTGTCGGCCAAGGTGCGCTCGGCCGGGGTGGTCAACAGCACCGAGCGCCAGGTGTTGTTCCTGGCCCGCCAGGCCTTGAAAGCCCTGGAAACCCCGCCACTGCCCAACACCCAGGGCGAGTTTGTAGAAGGCAGCTTCACACCTTGGCTGGCCGGTGGCATCTCGATGTTTGCCACCGCCGGTGCGGTGGCGCTGGATTTTCCGCAAGAAGCCGCCCGTGGTGCGCTCAGCCAGCAATGGCTGGCCACCACCTTGCGCGGCGGCAGTGGCGACGCGCAGCAGCAGCGGGTGCGCAACGGCTCGGGCCGGTTCTTGATGAAGTTTGCCGACCGGGTGCGCGCGGCGGTGCTGGCCGACAGCGGCATAACCGAGGCCGACAAGGCCAAGGCACTGGCGGCGATGCGGGCCTATGCGATCGGCCATGCGGCGCAGCTTGCCAGCTTGCTGGCGGCGCCGCCGTTTTTGGACACGGTCGATGCCCAGCCCGGGCGCAGCACGCCGCCGGCACGGGTCAAACCCGTGGCTGCCGCAGTGCGCGGTGCGCTGGAGGCCAGCGTCAACTTCAACATCTTCAAATCGGCCAACCCGGCGCGACCGTTCTGGCAGCAGTGGCTGCCGGCGCCCGACCAGTTGCCCGACCATTTGTTTGCCGCCTACGCCGCAGCGGCCGAGGATGTGTACGGCCCCGGCGCCCGGGTGCCCGGCAGCAAGGCCTACAACGACAAGCTCAAGGCCGACGATCCACCGGCGTTGTCAAAACGCTTGCTGCGTGACGGGTACGAAACCTACCGCGCGATCAACCAGGGCCGCTACGGCTGGACTTATGGCGATTGGCTGGGCGCCACGTTTTTCATGTTCCTGCCGGCCATGCTGATGCTGCCGTTTGCCGCGCTGCTGCCGCATGCCAAGGATTTGCAGCGCAACCCCACGCCAACCGGTGCCGACAACGAGCGCGGCGCGTTTGAGCTGGTGGTGTTTCCGTTTGCGTTTGGCTCGCTGGCGCCGCTGGGCATCACGCTGAAGATCATGCTGGGCAGCTACCTGGGTGCCGGCAAGGAGACGATCTTCGCGCTGGTCAACGCCATCGTCGGCGTGGTGGTGGCAATCGTGTTCTTCTCCACCTTGGGCGCCGATCTGCCCGGCTGGCTGCGCTGGTCGCTGCTGTTCATCGCGCCGCTGATCGCCGATCTGGCGCTGATGATCTACGTGCTGGCGCGCGGTGGCAGCGACGAGCGGCACAAACAACTCGCGTTCGGCACGGTGGTGCGCATTGGCATGGCGGTGCTGTTCATCGTGTCGTTCCTGGCCTTTTTGCACTTTGCGGTGGAAGGCTTGGCCGACAACGGTTTTGCCAGCGGCGCGTTCTGGGGCCTGCTTGCTTTGTGGTTGGCGATGGTGTTTGGCGCCTGGCTGGGCTTTACCGCGTTGTTGGTGCGGCCAGAAAACGGTGGCCCGGCGCCACAGCCCGATCCACCGGTGTCCGACGACAAGCAGTGGCTGCGCTTGTTTGACGACAGCACGCTGGGCAGCCTGGGCAGCGGCGCAGATGCCCAGCCGCTGTTCCCCGGTGACCGGGAACCAGTGCTCAAGCTGTGGTGGACTGGCGCCGGGGACTTGTTCATCCGCCCGGTGCGCAACGCGCTGGAGTTCAGTTTTGACGCCGCTGGCAGCGCGCCGCAAACCGTGGCCGCGCCGCTGGCAGCGATGACGGCCGCTGAGTTTGGCCTGTGGCTGTCCAAGGCGGTGGCCGAGCCTGGCAATGTGTTCAGCGCCAAGCTGCGGGTGGAGCGTTTTGCGCCCACCGATCCATTCGACCCACTGCTGCCCGGCGGCGAGGTGTTCTCCAACCACGGCGACGCTGAAACCACCATCGAGGCCCAGCAAGCCGGCGCACTGGTCTTCCGCAAACTGCCCAAGGACGGTGAGCCCTATTTGCTGCTGCTGGCGCCGCGCGTCCGCCAGGCCGTGGCCTTTGGCCGGGGCGGCGAGGTGTTGCTGGCCACCGACGATGCGGCCGTCACCAACCCACCCGGCCGGTTGCTATTGATCCCGGCGGCCGGCTCGGTGCAGGTGGTGGGCAATGCTGGCACCCGGTTTCTGGAAACCTTTGTGCCGGGCGATGTGCTGCAAGTCACCAGTGCCGCCGCGCCGGCCCGGGTGGTGGTGGCGGTGGCCAATGACCAGAATCTGACCGTCAACCTGCCACTGGTTTCGGTGGCCGCCAATGCCTTGTACCAGCGCCGGGCGCGCGATCGGCAAGCCGATCTGGCCGGCCCCGGTAGCGTGCTGGCCGATCCGGCGGTGTACCGCCAGGTGGTCGGCAGTGGCGCGGCGTTTGAGCAGATGTTCATGCCTGGCGACATGCTGGAAATCATGCCCGCCGGCAGTCTGCCGCCCGAGCGCCGCACGGTGCTGCAGGTGCTGCAATCCACACCGCCATCACCCGCCGGGGTGGTGCTGCGCATCGATGCGCCGTTCAGCGCGGCGCTGCCAGCCGCACCGGCGGCGCTGCCGTTTCCGGTGGGTGTGGCCTACCGGCGCATCGGCGGCATCAGCCAGCGCGGTTTGAACTTTGCGCCGCTGCACCCCAGTGCCTTGTTTGACGGCGAATCCTTGTTGGACCGCGCCGCCGACCTGGCCACGCTGCTGAGCCTGGGCGTCACCTCCCGCCTGTTGCCCGATGCATTGGCGGCGGCGGTGCCCGGTGTGACCGAAGATGCGCATCCGGCGGTGGACAAGGCGCTGCATGTGTTCCGCGACTGGAACCTGAACCACCGCCGCGTCAACGAGTGGCGGCTGCTGGTGGAGGGCGGTGCCTTTGCCGAGCCCGACAGCCATGCCGTCAGCAACCAGCTTGGCTGGGTGCCGCTGCTGAACCGCTGGCTGGACATGGCGCACCGGCCGGCTCAGGACAGCCACGGCGCCAGC
Organism: Betaproteobacteria bacterium; assembly: GCA_031411635.1. Classification (GTDB taxonomy): domain Bacteria; phylum Pseudomonadota; class Gammaproteobacteria; order Burkholderiales; family Burkholderiaceae_C; genus Pseudaquabacterium. Next base: position 1,224 of record JANOBL010000531.1, on the reverse strand, counting down.
CGATTCCGGCCGCAAGACCCGCCGAATGTGGATTTGTCCAAGGCGATGGCCGATCTGCTGGGCCTGCCGGTGCCGGCCTGAACAAAAACAACATGGCCGACGACCTGATCAACCCACCCGACGACCAGCGTGCACGCAGCGACGCGTTTCTGGCGCGCCATGCGATCGCGTCCAACCTGTTTGCGCTGGCGGTGGACAGGGCCCAGCAGTTTGCAATGGCCGCCGCCGAAGACGCCACCTCGGCCCGCTGGTGCTCGTACGGCGCGCGCAACATCGGCGGGCGCATCCGGGCGCTGGCCCAGCATCCCAAATACCCGTTGGTGATCTACGCCGGCTCGGCCGGCGGTGGTGTTTTCAAATCCAGCGACGGTGGTGACACCTGGGCCCCGCTGGGTGGCCCGTTGGCGGTGTTTTCGGTGGCCGCGCTGGCGATTGCGCCCAGCGACCCCAGCGTGCTGTACATCGGCACCGGCGAGCAGGTCACGCGCCACGGTGTGGCCGGTGCTGCAGTGGTGGCCGGCGCGGTGTTTGGGCCGTACCCGTCCGGGCGCGGCTTTTTCCGCTTCAGGGAAGGCGGCTTGCTGGGCGCGGCCGAGGTGGGCCCGGCGGCAAATTCACCCCCCGGCACCCTGGGTGCGGCCGACTCGTTTGCCCGCCTGGCCGTGGACCCGCGCGATGCCGAGCGCTGCTGGATGGCCACCCACACGGGGCTGTGGCGGCGCGAGGCCGGCCCGGTGTTCCGGCGCGAGCCGGTGCCCGCAGGCCTGCCGGTGGCCCCGGCCCTGGGCGCAGCGGCCACCGATGTGATCGCGGTCGATGGCTGGAACCCGGACCGGCTCGACCTGGTGAGACTGTACGCGGCGATCGGCGGCCAGGGCATTTACCGGGGCGTGTTCGACCGCAACGCGGTGGGTTTGAACACCGTGTGGGATCCGATCCTCAGCGTCGGCCTGCCCTTGCCCTGCACGGCGGTGGCGCTGACCTGGGACCGCATCCGCCTGGCGGTGTGCACCAGCCAGCCCGATCATGTCTACGCGATTGCCGAAAACGCCAACAACGGCCTGGTGCTGTCGGTCTACCAGTCCAGCAACGCCGGCAACACCTGGACCGCCAGGCCAGTGCCGTTGGCGCTGCTGGGCGCGGCGGCCTGGTACAGCCTGTTCATCGAGGTGCATCCCGAAAACCCGGCGATCGTGGTGATCGGCGAGCTGAACGTGCTGCGCA
>JANOBL010000530.1:0-1752 GCA_031411635.1 Betaproteobacteria bacterium | reverse complement strand
CCAGCTCCGGGCCGGTGGTGGTGGACAGCGCGCAACTGGCGCGCCACGGCTCCATCTGGATGACGCGGCCGGCGATGGTGCACTACGCCGCGCCGCGCAGCCACATGCTGGCCATGGCCGACGAGCTGTTCGGCCATGTGCTGGCCGGCCGCATCCGCGGCGAGCCGCAGCAGGTGTTTGCGCTGGCGCAGGCCGCCGATGCACACCGTGCGCTGGAGTCGCGCCAGACCACCGGCGCCACGGTGCTGGTTCCCTGACCGCCGACCGCTGACCAGTCAACCCGAGGAGAGCGGCGATGGACTTGCACGCGATGGACAACAAGGCCCCGGCCCAGGACGGCTACCTGTTTGGCCCCGGCCCCGCCTGGTTTGCCTTTGTGATGACGCTGGGCCTGATGGTGTTCGACTATGTCGACCGCCAGGTCATCGTCTCGCTGTTCCCTTACCTGAAGGCCGAGTGGGGCTTGTCGGACAAGCAACTCGGTGCGCTGGTCTCGGTGGTCTCGGTTACCGTGGCGCTGGGTGCACTGCCGGTGGCACTGTTTGCCGACCGCGTCAGCCGGGTTCGCAGCATCGTGGCGATGGCCACGCTGTGGAGCCTGGCCACCATCTCCTGCATCTGGGCCCGCAGCTACGGCGCGCTGCTGGGCGCACGCGCGGTGGTGGGCCTGGGCGAGGCAGGCTACGGCGCGGTGGGCGCAGCGCTGATCGCCAGCCACTTTCCGGCCCGCATGCGCGGCGCACTGCTGGCCGGATTCTTCGCGTCGGCCTCGGTAGGCTCGGTGCTGGGCGTGATGCTGGGCGGCATGATCGCCGCCCGCTGGGGCTGGCAGGCCGCTTTTGGCGTGGTCGGCGTGCCCGGCCTGGTGCTGGCACTCCTATATCTTAAAGTACGCGACTACCACACCGTCAAGATGGCCCCGGCGCTGCAAGCCAAGCGCCAGTCGATAGTCCAGGCGGTGGCCCACATCGTGCGGGTGCTGGCACGCTCGCGCACCATGCTGTGGGTGTGCATCGGCGGCGCGGCGCAGTTGATCGTGGTGTCGGCGCTGTGGTCGTGGTTGCCCAGTTTTTTGAACCGGGTGCATGGCATTGCACCGGCCCAGGCCGGGATGAAGGCGGCGCTGGTGGTGCTGGCCGGTGCCGCCGGCGCGGTGGCCTGGGGCGCGGTGGTGGACCGGGCCGGCGCACACCGGCCGGCCGCCAAGCTGGCCACGCTGGCCGGGCTGTGCCTGGCGGCGATGGTGGTGCTGGTGGCAGCCTTCGGGCTGGCGCTGGCGCCGACCATGCAGTTTGCGTTGATCGCGCTGGGCGGCTTTCTGGCCACTTGCTCGGTCGGGCCGGTGTCGGCCATCGTCATCGACGTGATTCACCCCGGCGTGCGCGCCACCGGCTCGTCGGTGCTGGCCCTGTTCCAGAACCTGTTCGGCCTGGCCGCCGGGCCTTTCCTGACCGGCCTGCTGTCCGACAGTTGGGGCCTGGTGCCGGCGTTGACGGCGATGCCGTTGTTTGCACTGCTGGCGGCCGCCGCCTTTCTGCGCGCTGCCGGCAGCTACCAGGCCGACAAGGCGCGCGCCGCTGCGCCCGCCGAGGCCAAGCCCACGCCCGCCGTGCGCAATGCGCTGGCCTGATCCTCGAGCCGGCCATCCCATGAACAGCTTGATCAGCACGCTGCCCGCCCAGGCCCGCAGCCTGTTCCCTGGCGTGATGGCCTGCGCGGTGGTGGACCGGGCCGGCGCACACCGGCCGGCCG
>JANOBL010000529.1:0-5177 GCA_031411635.1 Betaproteobacteria bacterium | reverse complement strand
CAGCCGCGCCTCCACCGCCACCGTGTACTGGGAGGGCCTGGCCGAGCTGCTGGACGCGCAAGGCCAGCGCATCGGCTTGGGCTACCTGGAGATGACCGGCCGGGCCCAGCCGCTGCGGCTGGGTTGGTGATTACCGGGCTTTGCATTGGCTCCTTCCCCCTGCCAGGGGGAAGGTTGGGATGGGGGTCGCGATGCCAGAGACTGCCCAGATTCGACCCTCACCCCAATCCTCCCCCTTGAAGGGGGAGGGAGAAATTCAGCCGGCCGAGCGCGCCGTGGTTGGATTGCGCCTTGGCGGAATCGGCGCCGCGCGCACGCAGTTGCGGCCGGCCGCCTTGGCTTCGCGCAGTGCGGCGCCGGCATCGGCGATCACTGCATCCAGCGCGGCATGGGCCACACCGATGCCGGCTGCACCCACGCTGACGGTGGCCTTGACCTTTTTGCCCTGCCAGTTCAGGTGCAGGCCGGCCACCCGGTCGCGGATGCGCTCGGCCACGTCCAGCGCGCCCAGCGGATCGGTGTGCGGCAAATACACCACCAACACGCCGCCGCCAAACCGCGCCAGCAAATCGTAGGGCCGCAAGGTGGACGCGGCCTGGCGCGTGATCTCCACCAGCATCGCATCGCCGCAAGGCATGCCGTGGTCGTCGTTGAGGCGCCGAAAGTGGTCCACATCGATCATCAGAAGCGCCGCGTCCTCGCCATGGCGGCGGATGCGCGACCATTCGCGGTCGGCTGCCGCAACAAAATGAAGCTGGGTGTAGGCGCCGGTCAGCGCATCGCGCGCGGGGGCTTGTGGATCGGCCGACGCGCTGACCATCGTTTCTTGCGCGCTGCCTGTCTTGGCCGCCTTGCCGGCAGGCCGCCAGGCACTCAGCATCGAGCGGGCGCTGCGCGGTGCCGGCGCGGCGGCGGGTGTGCTGCCTGCCGGCCGGGCCGGTGCAACGATGCGCAAGGCCAGCCAGGCCCCCAGCGGTGCCCCCAACATGGCCACCATGGCCCCGATCAACGCCGGGCTGAAGCCGTGCCAGGCCGCAGGCAGCACAGCGGCCAGCGATTGGCCCAGCCCATGGCCCAGCATCGCACCCAGGCCCACCGCCACGCCGGCCGCCACCGCCAGTGCCCAGCGCTGTCGGACTGGCAAGGCCAAGGTCGGGCTGGCCGAGGGCGGGGTGTTGGTGCGGGGATCAAACGTCATGGCGGATGCGGCAAAGTTCAAATCATTCGACCACAAAGCCCCGCTGCCAGGGGCTGCGCGTTGGTCCGATCCCTTGTTCGAGTGTGCGTTTTGTGGCGAGGGGCTTGGCCTCAGACCATTCCGGCACCGGATCAGTGCGCGCCACCCGCATCCGCCGCCGCCCCGGCCGGCAGACGTGGCGGCCGCTGTGTCAGCCAGATCAGCCCGATCAGCAGCAGAAACAGCCCGGCCGAGACCAGGAAGATGTCGTCCGCCGCGCGGGTGTACGCCTGCTGGTCGATCAAGCGGCTGATCTGCGCCAGCGCTGCGCCCTCGCCCAGCCCGGCGCCTTGCAGGCCGGCCAGCGCGTCGGCAAACGCCGCGTTGCCGGGCTGAAGCTGCTCGGCCAGGTGGGCGTGGTGCATCACGGCCCGGCTCTCCCACACCGTGGTGGTGATCGAGGTGCCCATCGCGCCAGCGGTGATGCGCACAAAGTTGCTCAAACCGGCGGCCGCCGGCAGCCGCTGCGGCGTCAGCCCGGACAGGCTGAGGGTGGTGAGCGGGATGAAAAACAGCGCCATACCGGCGCCTTGCAATACCGTGGGCACCAGGATGTGGGCAAACGTGGTCTGGGTGGAAAAGCCCGAGCGCATCCACAGCGCGGCGGCGAAGATCAGATAGGCCACGCTGGCCATCCAGCGTGGATCCCAGACCGCCACCTTCTTGCCCACCAGCGGCGTCAGCAAGATCGCCAGCAGGCCCACCGGCGCCAGCGCCATGCCGGCATTGGTGGCCGTATAGCCCATCCACTGCTGCAGCCACAGCGGCAGCAACACCACGTTGCCGAAGAACAGGCCGTAACCGATGGCCGTGGCGAGCACGCCAAACGCAAAGTTGCGGCGGCCGAACAGCCGCAAATCCACCACCGGGTGCGCCTCGGTCAGCTCCCAGACCAGGAACACCACCAAGCCCAGCAAGGCGGCCACCGCCAGGCCGATGATCAGCGGCGATGCAAACCAGTCCAGCTCCTTGCCCTTGTCCAGCACAAGCTGCATGGAACCCACCCACAGCACCAGCAGGGCCAGGCCGATGCGGTCGATCGGCAGCTTCTGGATCGTGGTCTCGCGCTGGCGGTACAGGCTCCAGGTGACCAGCGCGGCCAGCAGCCCCACCGGCACGTTGATGTAGAAAATCCAGGGCCAGGCGATGTTGTCGGTGATCCAGCCGCCCAGCAGCGGCCCGACCACCGGCGCCACCAAGGTGGTGACGCCCCAGAACGCCAAGGCCTTGCCGGCCTGGGCACGGGGGTAGCTGGACAACAGCAGGGTCTGCGACAACGGGATCATCGGCCCGGCCACCAGGCCTTGCAGCACGCGCGCGGCCACCAGCATCTCCAGCGAGCTGGCCAGCCCGCACAGCCAGGAGCTGAGCACAAACAACAACACGCTGGTGACAAACAGCCGCACCGCGCCAAAACGCTGGGTCAACCAACCGGTGAGCGGCAGCGCGATTGCATTGGCTACGCCAAAGCTGGTGATCACCCAGGTGCCCTGGCCCGGGCTGACGCCCAGGTTGCCGGCGATCGACGGGATCGACACATTGGCGATCGACGAATCCAGCACGTTCATGAAGGTGGCCAGCGATAGCGCCACCGTGCCCAGCAGACGGGCGCTGCCTTGCAAAGGGGGTTGCTCCTGCAACGCCACGTCGCGAGCCATCAATGCACCTGGCTGGCCGCCAGCGTGGCCACGCCTGCGGCAGGGATGTGGGATGCATGCGCCGCCGGCTTGGCCGCAGTCCGGCCCCCCAGGTTAGCCAGCACCACGCGGTTGACCTGGGCCTCGGCGGCCTGGGCCAGCACATCAAACACCGCCGTTTGCGCCACCGGCGTGCTGCGCGGTGCATCGGCCAGGGTTTTGCCGTCGGTGCGCGCCACGTCCACTTCAACTTCCATCGACAAGCCCACGCGCAGCGGGTGCGCGGCCAGCTCGGCCGGGTCCAGCGTGATGCGCACGGGCACCCGCTGCACCACCTTGATCCAGTTGCCGGTGGCGTTTTGCGCCGGCAGCAGCGCAAACGCCGCGCCAGTGCCCGCGCCCAGGCCGCTGATGCGGCCGTGGAATTGCACTTTCTGGCCGTACACATCGGCGGTCAGCACGGCGGGCTGGCCCAGCCGCAGGTTCTTCAACTGGCCTTCCTTGAAGTTGGCATCCACCCACAGCTTGTCCAGCGCCACCACCGTCATCAGCGGCGTGCCGGCGGCCACACGCTGGCCAATCTGCACGCTGCGCTTGGCCACCACGCCGTCCAGCGGCGCCGGCAGCTCGGCCCGGCGCAAGGCCAGGTAGACCTCGCGCACCCGGGCGGCGGCTTTTTGCACCGCGGGATGCGCCGCCACGCTGGTGCCGTCGGTCATGCTCTGGTTGGACAGCAGCGCCTCGCGCGCCGCCCCCAGCGCCGACAGTGCAGCGGCCTGGGCATAACGCGCGGTGGCAAGCTGCGCCGTGAAATGGGCAAACTCCTCCTGGCCCACCGCGCCGGTGGCCATCAGCGGGGCGCGGCGCTTGACATCGTCCTGCGCCCGCTGCACATCGCCCTGGGTGCGCGCCAGCTCGGCCTCGCGCAGGCTGATCTGGGCCGTCAGCGTAGCGTTGTTGGCGTACATCGTGCGGGTTTCGCGCACCGTTTGCGCCAACTGGGCCTCGGCCTGGGCCAGCGCCACCTGGGCGTCGGCGGCGTCCAGCCGCAGCAGGGGCTGGCCGGCGGTCACCCGGTCGGCATCGTCGGCCAGAATGGCCACCACGGTGCCGGGCACCTGGGCGGTGATCTGCACCACGTTGCCCTGCACATAGGCGTTGTCGGTGGATTCCACATGGTTCAGCGCCAGCGCCCAGTAAGCGCCGTAAGCCGCACCGCCCAGCAGCGCGAGCGCCGCGATGGCGATCAGTGCCTGGCGGCGGCGGGAGGGAGGAGCAGTGGTTTCAGCAGTGGTCATGGCCGTTGGGTGTGTGGGGTTCAGCAAACGGTGGCGCTGCGCTCAGCGCAGCATCGCCACTGGGGCGGCGGGTATTGGGTTGGAGAGATCGTCGCGCCAGCCACCGCCCAGCGCGCGCATCAGCGCCACCTGGTTGTCCAGCGCACGCGATTTCAACTCGGCCGCCTGGCTGCGCTGGCCCAGCACAGCGGTCTCGGCGCCGAGCACCACCAGGTAGGTGCCCAGCCCCGCGCGGTAGCGCTGCAGCGCCAGGTCGTAGGCCGATTCGGCAGCCGCCAGCGCCTGGTCCTGGTGCTGCTGCTGGCGTGCCAGCGACAAGGCCGTGGCCGCGCCGTCGGCCACCTCGCGCGCAGCCTCCAGCAGCGCGCCGTTGTAGGCGGCGATCGCCGCATCGGCGTCGGCCGCCCGGCCGCGCAGGTTGGCGCGCAGCCGGCCGCCGTCAAACAGCGGCAGGCGCAGCGCCGGGCCCACACCCAGGTTGCGGCTGCCCAGGCTCAACAAATTGTCCAGGCCCAAGGCATTGAGGCCGACAAAACCGACCAGGTTGATGTCGGGGTAGAACTGGGTGCGGGCCAGCGCCAGGTCTTGTGCCGATGCCTCCACCCGCCAGCGTGCGGCCACCACATCGGCGCGCCGGCCCAGCAGGTCGGCGCCCAGCCGCTCGGGTGGGGCCATGGCCTGCAGCGGCGCCAAGCTGGGGCTCAAGCCGTCCAGCGCCTGCGGCGGCTGGCCAGAGAGCGCTGCCAACTGGTGCCGGGCCAGCGCCATCTGGCCGTTGATCGCCTCGATCAACGCCCGTGCGTCGGGCAGGCCGCCTTCGGCCTGGCGCAGCTCCACCCGGGTGTCCAGGCCAGCGCTTACCCGCTGGCGCGTCAGGTCCAGCAAGGCCTGGCGCTGGGCCAGGGTCTGCTGGGCCAGATCACGCAAGCTGGCCAGCCGGGCCAGGCCCACATAGGCCCGCGCCACATTGGCCGCCAGCAGCACACGCGCCGCCTGCAGTTCGGC
>JANOBL010000528.1:0-7321 GCA_031411635.1 Betaproteobacteria bacterium | reverse complement strand
CAAGTCGGCAAAGTTGTCGCATTGCGTGGTGGTGATGGGCGCGCGGTCGCCCTTGTCCCACACCGCCAGGGTCAGGGCCGGGGCGTTGAGGTAGTTGACGATCTGGGCATCCCACTGCAGCGTCTTCTCAAAGAAGTTCTGGTTGCCTACACGCGGCAACTCCCAGCCTGCGGCAAAAGCCTGTGTTTCGCCGGCCACGTTCAGCACCGCGGGCAGGTTCAGCACCTGGCCGGGCAGCACGGCCTTGCCGATGGCGTTGGCCATTTGCACGATGGTGGCGTAATCCTTGCCACCGGCACTGGCCGTGCCCAGCAGCTTGAACCAGCTTGGCAACGGCGCTGCACCGGGGCCTGGTGGCACCATCCTGACCTTGCCCAGGCCCTGGCCGATGGCGGTGCTGCCCAGCACGATGTTGCGGGTGGGCGCCACCGGCGGATCGCACACATCGTCCAGGGTTTGTTGTGGATCGCCGGGGCTGCCTTTGGCGCCGTCGGCGATGCTGTAGCTGGCCAGCGCCGGGTTCCAGGACAGCAGGGCCAGCGCACGTGCCTCGTGTTGCGACGGCAGCGGGTCTTCCGGGCTGATCAGCCCGCCTTTGTGGGTGGGCCACCACCAAACGCTGTCCAGCGGCCCGGCCAGCGCCGCGCCGCCCTTTTTGCGCAGTTCCAGCTTTTTCAGGCGGAACGCGTAGCGCAGCTCGGTGGCGCCGCTCCAGTCTTCTCCGGGCAGCGGTGCGCCGGGGTTGAAAGCACTGCCCTGCAAGGCATTGACCAGCTTGTGCGCAAAGTGCAGCACCGGTGTGGTGTCCGGCCACACCGTGCTGCCGGCGGCGTTGGTAAGTGCGCCGCCGGTGACGGTGCCACGCCGGTCCACCAGGTCCACCCGCAGCAGCGGGTGCTCGGGTTCAGGCGGTGTGGCCTTGCCGCCTTCATCCAGGTGAAAGTGAATCGAGCCGCCCACGGTGCACAGGCCCAGGTCCACCTCGGCCTTGAACTCGCCGTCCAGCCAGTAGGTGGTCTTGCTGCCGATGCGCTGGATTTGCCCCTGCACCCGCGCCTCCACCGTGGCGCTGACCAGCACCAGGTCCAGCTCGCCCTCGGCGGCGATCATGCCCACCAGGGTCAGCGGCTTGGTGCCCAGGCCCAGGATGAAGATCGCCCCGGCGTGCAGCGAAAACGGATCGGCCGACCAGTCGATGTCAAAGCCGGCACCAAAGCCCAGCGAATAACCGTGCAGGTTGATCGCATCGCCGCCCCATTTGGGCGCATTGCCCAGGTTCAGCAGCTCCTTCTCTTCCATCATCAGGAACAGCCAGCACTTGAAATCCACCACGCCGGGCAGCAAGGTGGCGGTGACGGCATCGCCACCCCGGCCATTGATGCCGTCGGCGCCGATGCGGAAGTAATAGGCCTTGCTGGGATCGCCGATCGGAAAGTAGCCCGACACCGGAATCTTCAGCGCCAGCACCTTGGGGATGCTGTAACGGCCCCGGATGCCGAGCAGAAACTCATGCTCGTTGGCGGCGATGATGCCCAGCATCTCGACGCTCTGGTCGCCCGCCGCCGCGCCGTCGTCGCTGGCCTGCAGTGCCGGTTTGCTGACCAGCTTGGCATCCAGGCTGATCACCACCTCCGGGTCCGGAAAGGCCACCGTCAGCATGCCCACCGCGTTGAAGCTGAAACCGGTGTCGGGCAGTGTGCCCAGCACCACGCCCAGGCCCAGCGCGTACTGGCCCTCGGCCCCCTGGCCGGTGTATTTTTGGATGCCGGGCTTGCGGTACCAGGCGATCTCGTTGGCCACCGGATCGCCCACGGTGGTGATGTCACGCCGGCCGTTGACAACAAACCGGCCCAGAAAGCCAAAAATGCCCAGGCCGCTGGCGCCCAGGGGGATGCCCATCGGCAGCAGCACGCCTACTTCCAGGTACTTCAGCGATTTGCTCAGGATCAGCGACGCGCGCGCCTCCACGCCGGCCGGGATCACCTTGACCTGGATGTCGCTCTTGAAGTCGCCGTTGGCACCGAGCGCCAACCGGCCCTTGCCCTCCAGGGTTTTGGGGATGTTGATCTCAACCCCCAGGCCACGCAGCTCAAAGCCGATGTCGCTGCCCTGGGTGGGGAAGGTGATGCGCAGCGTGGCGCCGGTGATCTTTACCACGCCCAGGTCCAGCGCAAATTCCAGATCGATCTCGAACCAGACCGAGCCCGAGCCGGCGCGCGTGCCGGCCACCCGCAACAGCTTGCCCAGGTCACCGCCGATCACCCATTCGCCCGGGTCTTCCACATCAAAGCGGGCTTCGTCGTACACCAGATTGATCGCGGCCAGGCCGGTTTTGCTGCCGTCGTATTCCAGCCCGCAGTTTTCGTAGCGCACCTTCAGCGGGTTGGTGGTCTTGATGCTGATCGATGGGTTGTTGACCGCGACGTTGATCTGCGCCGTGTAGTCCAGCAGGATGCGGTGCGTGGCATCGGCAAACTGGCCCAGCGCACGCTGCTGCTCCTGGATTTCGATGCCGTGCACGATCACCCGGCCGCCATTGACAAACTTGGCCGCCGCTACCGATGCGCCCAGCAATGCCCCCAGCCGGGCGGCCGCGCCCGACGGCGAATCAGCGCTGACGCCGCTCAGCAGCGCCGGCGCCAGCAGCATCGCGGTGCCCAGCACATTGCTGTCGGCATGCAGCAAGCCGTCGGCGCTGCCGTCGTTGTTGAACGCCAGTGAAAACAGCGTGGCGCCCGAGCGTGAATCGTGGGTCCAGCGGCCGATCAGCGTGAAAGTCTCGGGCCCGGCCAGCGCTGCGGTCTTGTCGCCTGCGGCCAGCGGTGGTGCCGGCTGCGCCGGATCGGGCAGCGCCAGCGTGGGTGTTTTGTCCCAGGTCACCAGTACTTCGGCCAAGGTGGGGATGGCATCGGCCAGCGAGGCCACGGTGGGGCTGTCCCATTTGACCGACAGCCGCACCCGAAAGGTTTTGGTGGTGCCCGGTGCCGGCGGGATGTTCAGCAGCACGATGTCGCCACCGGGCAGCAGTGCCCGGCGCAAGGCCGGGCCGACGCGGGTTTGTTCGTCGGCCAGCTTCTCGGCCGCACCGGCTTCGTCGCCACCCACCGCGTAGATGTCGATGCGGCGGTAGAGCTGGCGCGGCGGCACATAGCGGTCACCACCGTACAGCTCGGGGTGCTCGGCCTGGATCAGGTTGCCGGCGGCTTTTTCCAAGTCCGTCATGGCCGGCTTGACGTTGGCCTCGATCGCCGCTGCGGCCTCAAACTCGCCCCGCGAAAAGACGCTGCTCAGCAGCACGTCGGCCCCGGCCAGCATGGCCGCGCCGTGGGTTGCGCGCAGCGCCGCCAACTCCTGGTTGTAGTCATTGCCGCCGATGTCGCAGGTGCGGCCGATGACCACAAAACTCGCCAGCGGCCCAAACAGCTTTGCCCATTGCTGCAGCACCGCCACCGAAAACGGCTTGGCCAGGCCTTGCAGCCCCCAGTTGACAGGCTCGGCGCTGCCAAACTCCATCACCACTTGCAGGTGGCGCACCACCTCAAACGGCGGTGCGTCCGGCGCCGGGGCATACGGCCCGGCATCGGGATGGCCCATGTCCAGCGTGACGCCGGCCAAGGTGCCCGCAGTGCCAGTGCTGCTGACGATCTGGCCGCTGGCGGCGTCCACCGTGGCATCGGTATAAGCCGGCATCAGCAGGCCGCTGGGGTTGAACTGGGCGGTGTCGTAGCTGGCTTCGATGCCCCGGCACTTCAGCGCAATGGCCTTGTGCTGGTCGTCCAGCGTCCAGGCGCCCGACGCGGCACCCAGCACCAGCGGGCCCTCGGTGACCACCTCCACCCGCAGCCGGCGCTGGCGCTGCTGGTCGTCGGTGAGCAGCAGGTCGATCACGCCCAAGGTGGGTGGGATGTCGGGCGCCAGGCTGGGCCCGTTGCCGGTTTCGGCACCGATGCCGGCGCCGAATTGCCAGTGGTACAGCGTGGTGTCGGCGCCGGGCACGTCGCTGGCGGTGAACACCAAACCGCGCAGGTGCTCACGCCGGCCGCTGATGTACACCACATCATCCAGCGCCTGGGCGTCGTCGATCTCGATCGGTATCAGATCGGCCGGGAACGACACACCGATGGTCGGCACATGCGGGTCGGCGCCTTCCTTGAAGTAAAACGGGTACAGCGGTGACAGCGCCTCCTGGCCCTGCTGATCGAGTTCGATCGACTGCACACCCAGCACGCTGCCAGTGCGCACATCGAAATACCCGCTGGACGGCCCGCGCACAACGCTGCCATCGGGCAGCGTGAACTGGAAAGCCACGCTAGCGTCGGGCCCGCTGGCCTTGATGTGACCGAAGTCGGCTTGCTCCAGCTTGGTGTAGGTCACCAGCGCCTGGCCCAGCTTGTCTTGCACCTTGCCTTGCGGCAGCAAGATCTCGGCGCCGTTGACATCGTTCTGGAAAAACTTCAGCGCCACCGGGCTGAGCTTGGAGACACCAAACTCCACCTGCAACTCACCCTGCAGCCCCATCGGCCGGCCCAGCAGCAGGTCGCGCACGCTGGTGCTCAGGTCGCCAATGATCGGCGCGTTGCGCGGCATGTACACCGTGGCTTCGCGGATCGAGATGCCTTGCCAGTCGGCGCCGTGGCCGCGTGCGGCAATCTCGGCCGGGGTGAAAACTTGAGAGTCGTCGTAGGCCAGCCGGTCCACCGTGAAACCCACCTCGGAGCTGCCGACAAAAAAGTGCGGCGGGTCGAAGCTGAGTTCCAACAAGGCACCGGCCGGTGCGTCGGGGTCCACCGGGTCGGCCGGGCTGACAAACAGCACCGCCGGTGCGCCCGCCGGGTTGGACACCAGCCTCAAGCTGCCGCCACCAACGATGCGCACGTCTTTGCGCGACGGGTCGGGCACCAGGTGGCGTGGCGTGGTGCCGGCAGCTTCCACCCGCTGCGCCGGCCGCAAGCCGGGGATCGTGATGGCCACGTGGTCCAGCAAAAAATCGATCTGCCAGCCCAGTGGCGCGGGCTCGATGTTGTCGCCCAGGCCCAGTGGCGCACGGCGCCGGATCAACTGGAACGGCAGGCCGTTGTTCAGCATCGGCGCCTGCACCGGCCAGTTTTTCAGCGCCGGCAGCCAGGCATCACCGATGCTTTGCACGGTGCCGCGGTACACATGCACATCACCCGCCGTGACGGCCGAATAATCCAGCACCGCCAGCTTTTCAAGCTGATCACTGATGACGTTGGGGATGAGCATCGCCGAGCCCGGCGGCAGCCCGATCAGATCGAGCACGCTGATTCCGCGCTTCAGTGGCATGGTGAACCCCCCGGTTTTTGGCCCGGCCTGTGCAGCCGGCGCATGGTTTTCTTGGATGGCCTGCCGCGCAAAGCGGGCGGCCTAACCGCTGCTGCGGCGGGCAAAAAGATAAGGCTTTGCCCGGTGGCGGGCATATGGGTGTTTGCCACCCCCCTGATTGGGTGGCCGCCATCGGCAAATACTGGAAAATGCGGCTTGAAACATCAGTCCAACAACGGCAAGGGTGGGCCATGGCGGTGCGTGAGATTCTCAAAATGGGCGATGCCCGCTTGTTGCGGGTGGCGCAGCCGGTGACCCGCTTTGGCACGTCCGAGCTGGCCGCCCTGGTGGTGGACATGCAGCACACCATGGAGGCGGCCAACGGCGCCGGCCTGGCCGCGCCACAGATCGGCGTGGACCTGCAACTGGTGATCTTTGGCTTTGCGCACAACCAGCGCTACCCGGACGCACCGCCGGTGCCGCTGACGGTGCTGATCAACCCGCAGATCACGCCGCTGGGGGACGAGTTGGTCAACGGCTGGGAGGGCTGTTTGTCGGTGCCCGGGCTGCGTGGCCTGGTGCCGCGTTTTGCGCGCATCCGCTACACCGGGCTGGACCTGCAGGGCCAGGCGATCAACCGCGAGGTGGACGGTTTCCATGCCCGGGTGGTGCAGCATGAATGCGACCATTTGATCGGCCGGCTCTACCCCACCCGCATGACCGACCTGACCCAGCTTGGCTACACCAGCGTGCTGTTTCCAGAGCTGGGCGACGACCCGGCCGACGATTGAGCGCCAAGCAACACCTGCTTGAGAAAAGCCGGCTTTACACAGCAGACACCCAAGGCGGGTAAGCCTGACTGTGTTGGACGGCGTTGTAAAAGCTGGCCGCCTGGTGCTGGGCGGTGGAGAAAAACGATGACGCCAGCCCGCGCAGGCCAACGATGGCCCCACCCCCGGCAAACCCGCGCCAGCCCCTTGTTGTGGGGCTGGGCGCTGTTGCTGCCTTTGCTGGCGCTGGCGCTGTGCGGCTGGCCCAGGGCAGCCCAGGCCGGCGCGGTGCCGGGCGAGATGCCAGCCTACGTGGGCCGCTTGAGCACGATCGAAGGCGATGTGCGCTGGTACGACCGCGACAGCGCCAACTGGCTGGGCACCGCGCAACAGCCGCTGCGCAACTGGCCGTTGGCAGCCGGTGACCGGCTGCGCACCGGCGTCGATGGCCGGGCTGAGTTGCGGGTGGGCAGCACCACGATCCGGCTCGGCGCCGATGTGGATCTGACGCTGCAGCGCCTGGACGAGCAAGGCCTGGTGCTGCAACTGCAATCGGGCACGCTGGCGCTGCGCTTGTCCGATGCGATGCCGGGCGACGCACCCGGCGTCGAGGTCGACACCACCGAAGGCCGCTGGCTGCCGCAGCGCCCGGGCCACTACCGCTTTGACCACCAGCCCAACGCCCGCACCCCCGCCACGCAAGCCAGCACCTGGCGCGGCGAGCTGCGTTTTGAAGGCCCCGACAGCGCCTTGACCATCCCCGCCGGCCGCCGCGCCGACTTGTGGCTGGACGGTGCGCGTGGCCCTACCCGCTATGCCTGGGCCACGGTGGACCGCGATGCCTTTGCCGATTGGGTGGCGCGCGACGAGCGGCAAGACGACGCCCCCACCACGGCCCGCTACGTGCCACCCGGCATGACCGGCTGGCAAGACCTGGACCGTTATGGCGACTGGGTCAATGCGCCCGGGCAGGGCGATGTCTGGCAGCCGCGTGCGGTGGCGCCGGGCTGGGCACCGTTCCACGACGGCCGCTGGGCCTGGGTGTCACCCTGGGGCTGGACCTGGATCGACGCCGCGCCCTGGGGTTTTGCGCCGTTCCACTACGGTAGCTGGATCCAGTTTCAAGGCCGTTGGTCCTGGTCGCCGGGCGGGCGGGCCCCCCGGCCGCGTTCTGCACCGGCGTGGAGCGCCTGGACCAACCGGCCGCCACGGGGCGTGGGCATCCAGATGGGTGGCGGCGGCCGGCCGCCGCCACCGCGCGTGGTGAT
>JANOBL010000527.1:0-2596 GCA_031411635.1 Betaproteobacteria bacterium | reverse complement strand
CCTCTCAAGACAGCCCGGCGCAGGCCCGGCGCTCAGGCATAGCGCAGGTCACTGGCCTTGCCGCGGAACACCCAGTACGAAAACACGGTATAGCCGGCAATCGCCGGCACCGAGATGCACACCCCGATCAGGATCACCTTCAGCGCCTCGGGGCTGCTGGCGGCTTGCCAGATGGTCAGGCGGTCGATCACGACAAAGGGGTAGATGCTGTAGGCCAGGCCCAGAAAGCCCAACACAAATACCAGCATCAGCTGCACAAACGGCAGCCAGGACACCGGCCCGCGCACGATGCGGGTGTTCAGCAGCACCCGCACCGCCAGCAGGGCCAGCACCGTCATCAGCGGGATCGCCGACAAGGCGATGAACTCGGGCAGCACAAACCAGCGTGCCCGCACCGTGGCGCTGATCCAGGGCGTGGCCATCGAGATCAACAGCATGCCGCCCACCATCGGCGCCCAGGCGATGCGGGCCCAGTCCACCGCCCGCTGCTGCAGCGCGCCCTCGGTCTTCATGATCAGCCAAGTGGCGCCCAGCAGCACATAGGCCATCGGCAGCGCCACCGCGATGGCCGCCGCAAACAGCGGGTGGTTCCAGCCCTCGCCAAAGCCGCTGACATAGCGCCCCAGCATCCAGCCCTGCGAGGCCGAGGCCAGCGCCGAGCCGGCAAAGAACAGCCGGTCCCACATCGCCTTGTGGCTGTCCCAGGCCTTGACACGAAAATCAAACGCCACACCGCGCAAAGTCAGCCCGATCAGCATCAGCGTGACCGGCAAATACAGCTCGCCCAGCACCAAGCCATGCGCCTTGGGGAAGGCGATCAGCAGGATGCCGATGCCCAGCACCAGCCAGGTTTCGTTGGCATCCCAGAACGGGCCGATCGACGCGATCATCACGTCTTTTTCGGCCGGTGTGGCGCGGTGCATCAGCATGCCCACACCCAGGTCGTAACCGTCGCTGATCACGTAGATCAGCATCGACAGGCCCATCAAGGCCATGAAGACGACCGGCAACGCCTCATCGAAACTCATCAGATTCACGATGCGCCTCCGTGCAGCACCGGCTTGGGTTTGGTGGTGTTAGGTATGACACCGGGTTCAGGGTCGGGGCTGTATTCCGGCTTGCCGGCCATGTACTTCAGCACCGCCACATAGGCCACGATCAGTGCCGCGTACAGCACCAGGTACATCGACAGCGAGAGCGCGATCAGCGGTGCGGCGGTGGCCGAGGCCACGTCGGCGGTGCGGATCAGGCCGTAGACGATGAAGGGCTGGCGGCCGATTTCGGTCACCCACCAGCCGGCCACCGTGGCCACCCAGCCCGAAAACGTCATGCCCGCCAGCAGCCACAGCAACAGGCGCGGCAAACGGGCGGCTTGCCAGCCGGCGCGCCGGTACAGCCACAGCGCACCCCAGCTTGTGGCCAGCATCAACATACCCACACCGACCATCACGCGGAAAGCCCAAAACACCATCAGCACCGGCGGGTGGGCGTTGGGGAATTCGTTCAAGCCCTTGATCTCGCCGTTGGGATCGTGCGTGAGGATCAGGCTGGCCAGACGCGGAATAGCAATCTCGAAGTGGTTGCGCCGCTGCTCGCCGTCGGGCACGGCAAACAGCAGCAAGGGCGCACCACGCTCGGTTTGCCACACACCCTCCATCGCGGCGATCTTTTGCGGCTGGTGGTGCAAGGTGTTCAGACCATGCATGTCGCCGACGAAGATCTGCACCGGGATGGCCACTGCGGCCAGCGTCAGGCCAACCCGCAATACCCGGGGTGCAGCGCTTTGGGCCGCGCCTTTCAGCAATTGCCAGGCCGACAAGCCGGCCAGCAAAAACGCACAGGTCAGCGCCGAGGCCAGCAGCATGTGGGCAAAGCGGTACGGGAACGAGGGGTTGAAGATCACCTCCAGCCAGCTTCGCACATGGAACGTGCCGTTGACGATCTCATGCCCGGCGGGGGTTTGCATCCAGGAGTTCAGCGCCAGGATCCAGAACGCGCTGACCGTGGTGCCAAAGGCCACCAGCATCGTCGACATCAGGTGCACCCGCTCGCTGACCTTGCCATGGCCAAACAGCATCACGCCCAAAAACCCTGCCTCCAGGAAAAACGCGGTCAGCACCTCGTAGCCCAACAACGGCCCGGCGATGTTGCCCACCCGCTCCATGAAGCCCGGCCAGTTGGTGCCGAACTGAAAACTCATCGTGATGCCGCTGACCACGCCCAGCGCGAAGGTCAGCGCAAACACCTTGGTCCAGAAGCGGTAGGCCGACAGCCAGGGTGGGTCTTGCGTCTTGAGCCAGCGCAGGCGGAAGAAAAGCAACACCCAGGCCAGCGCGATGCTGATCGTCGGAAACAGAATGTGGAAAGTGATGTTGGCGCCAAACTGCATGCGCGCCAGGGTCAGCGGGTCCATACCTGTTCTGTCCTTTGCAGTTGATGCCGGGAAGGTGGTATTGCCCCTTCCCCCTGGCAGGGGGATGAGCCCGGTCGAGCGGCAGGCCCTGCGGCCTGCCGCTCGCCTGGCGAATCTGAGCCGCTTGCAAGCGGCGAAGTGGAAGGCTGGGGTGGGGGTAAAAGTACCTGAGTTTGGCCGATT
>JANOBL010000526.1:0-2066 GCA_031411635.1 Betaproteobacteria bacterium | reverse complement strand
TCGACCAGCTTGTCCTGCGTCATGCTGGCGCGCCACTGGTCCTTTAGCTTGAACTGGATCGTGGTCTCGAACATCTCCATCGGTGCCGGGTCGGTTGCAGTTTCGGCGCGACCAGCCTTGCCGTACACACTCGCGACCTCGGGCACCGTCTTGATGAGGCGGTCCGTCTGTTGCAGCAGTTCGGCCGCCTTGCCTGCCGACAGGCCCGGCAGCGCCGACGGCATGTACAGCAGATCGCCTTCGTCCAGGCGCGGCATGAACTCGCCACCGATGTGCTGCAAGGGCCAAAGGCTCAGCACCAAGGCCACCGCAGCGACCACCAGCGTGGTCTTCGGCGCGCGCAGCACCACATCCAACATCGGCCGATAGACCGCGATCAGGAACCGGTTCAGCGGGTTGGTCTTCTCGTCCGGAATGCGGCCCCGTATCAGGTAGCCCATCAGCACCGGGATCAGCGTCGCCGACAGACCCGCCGCAGCGGCCATCGCGTAAGTCTTGGTGAACGCCAGCGGCGAGAACAAGCGCCCCTCCTGCGCCTCCAGCGTGAAGACCGGGATGAAGCTCAGCGTGATGATCAACAGCGAGAAGAACAGTGCCGGGCCGACCTCGGCCGCAGAGTCACCGATCACCTGCCAGCGCGCCTCCCCTTCGAGCTTCTGGTCGGGGTGCTGGTGGCTCCAACGCTCCAGGTGCTTGTGCGCGTTCTCGATCATCACGACCGCCGCATCGACCATCGCTCCGATCGCGATCGCGATGCCTCCCAGCGACATGATGTTCGCGTTCACGCCTTGGTAGTGCATCACGATGAAGGCCATCAGGATGCCCAACGGCAGCGACACGATGGCGACGAAGGCCGAGCGCAGATGGAACAGGAAGATGAAGCACACCACCGCGACCACGGCGAACTCTTCGAGCAGCTTGTGGCCGAGGTTGTCCACGGCCCGTTCGATCAGCCCCGAGCGGTCGTAGACCGGCACGATCTCCACGCCCTTGGGAAGGCTGGCCTGCAAGGTTTTCAGCTTCTCCTTGACGGCTGCAATCGTCTCCAGCGCGTTCTTGCCGGAGCGCATCACGATCACCCCGCCGGTGGCCTCGCCAACGCCATCGAGCTCGCCGATGCCGCGCCGCATCTCGGGCCCGACCTGGATGCGCGCCACGTCACCGAGGCGCACCGACACACCCGCTGCGGTGCTGACCAGTGGTACCTTGCGGAAGTCGTCCAGCGACTGCAGGTAACCAGACGCCCGCACCACGTACTCGGCCTCACCGAGTTCGAGCACCGAGCCACCGGCTTCCTGGTTCGACTTCTGAATCGCCTCGACCACCCTGGTGTGCGGGATGCCGTAGGCGGCCAGCTTGTCGGGATCGAGCAGGATTTGGTATTGCCGCACCATGCCGCCAACCGACGCAACCTCGGCGACGTTGGGCACCGTCTTCAACTCGAACTTCAGGAACCAGTCCTGCAAGGCGCGCAGTTGCCCTGCGTCCTGCGTGCCGCTGCGGTCTACCAGCGCATATTGGTAAATCCAGCCCACGCCCGTGGCGTCTGGGCCGAGCGTGGCCTTCGCACCCGGTGGCAGCTTGGCCTGCACCTGGTTCAGGTACTCCAGCACCCGCGAGCGGGCCCAGTACAGGTCGGTGCCGTCCTCGAATAGGACGTAGACGAAGGAGTCACCGAAGAAGGAATAACCACGCACCGTCTTTGCGCCCGGCACCGACAACATCGTCGTCGTCATCGGGTAGGTGATCTGGTTCTCGACGATGCGCGGGGCCTGGCCGGGATAGGTCGTGCGGATGATCACCTGCACGTCCGACAGGTCGGGCAGCGCGTCGAGCGGCGTGCGCTGCAAGGAATAGACGCCCCAGGCGCTGAGCATCAGCGTCGCCAGCAGCACCAGGAAGCGGTTGGCGATTGACCAGCGGATGAGCCGGGCGATCATGGTTTGCCTCCCGGGCCTCTGTTCAACCTGGACTCGACGCCCTTCTAGCTCGCCTCCGAGTCGATCAGGAACTGCGACGAGACATCGTCACGGTGGTCGGCCTGCAGGCCGCGCTTGACCTCTGTC
>JANOBL010000525.1:0-1952 GCA_031411635.1 Betaproteobacteria bacterium | reverse complement strand
GAGATGCTGCCGACATGGCCCACGGTGTGGGCCTGGGTGTTGTCGGCATCCGCGCCGACTGCCACGCCCACCAGCGGCGGCACGGCTTCGGCCTCGTCGCCAAACAGGCGCTTGAAATCGGCCCAGACATCGCGCTGCTCGGTCACCCAGGTGTTGAGCCCGGCCTCGGGGCCGCGCAGCACGATCATCCGGATGCGGCGGGTAAAGGCGTTGTCCAGCACCGTGCCGGGCGGCAGGTGGGCATCCCAGACGTAACACACGCTGGCGGCAGGCAAGGTCTCGCCGCTGCGCAGCCGGGCGATGCGCAGCACCTGGCGCTCGACAAACGGCACCGCCGATGTGGCCAGGTCAAACAGCGCGCACACCTTGACCGGGCTGTCGTCGCCGTCCCGGTGGCGCAGGTCGGCGGCCAGGTTGGGCTGGTCCAGCCGCCAGCGCCAGCTCAGCCGGTGCGCGCCCGGGTTCTCCAGCACCGGGTGCACCAGGTTGCCGTACGAGGCCTGGGCGTCGATGCGCAGCACACGTTGGCCGTCCAGGCTGAGCACCGAGAAACTGGTGAACGGTTTGCGCTGCTGTGGCAAGCCGATCAGATGCCAGGGGGTGGCGGGCACATCGGCAGCGCCAGCGGGTTGCACCAGCAGTGGCCCGCCGGCCTGTAGCGGCGGCATGGGCCACAAGCCGCCCAGGGCGGCGGCCAGAACCGTCATCCACCGCCGCAAGCTGGGTCGTCGCATCACGACCTGCCAAAGGTCAACCAACCAGCCTGCAGGCGTGCCAGCAACGTCAAACCACACAGCGCGGCAAAGCCCAGCGCCAGCATTGCAAAAGCCGCCGGCCACAGGCACATCGCGGCAAAACACAGCAAGGTTTCGCTGGCTTCGGTCAGGCCGCCCAGGTAGTACAGGCCTTTGCGCGGATAGGCGGGGCTCTTCAAGCCACGCCGCTCGGCCAGCACCGCAAACGCCAGAAAACTGGCGCCAGTGCCGATGAAGGCCGCCAGCAGCACGGCGGCTGCCAACGCGTTGGCCGAGGGATCGGCCATCGCAAAAGCCAAGGGCACGCTGGCGTAGAACAAAAAATCCAGCGTGATGTCCAAAAACGCGCCACGATCGGTGGGCTGGGTGAGGCGTGCCACCGCGCCGTCCAGCCCATCGGCCAGCCGGCTGACCAGCAGCAGTGCCAGCGCGGCCTGGGGCCGGCCCAGCGCGATCAGCCCGGCGCCGGCCAGGCCCAGGCCAAACCCTGCCAGCGTTACCGCATCGGCGGCCACACCGCGCCGCACCAACCAAGCCGCAGCCCCCTGCAGGGCCGGGCTGATCAGCGCCTGGGCCGGGCGGTCTAACATGGGTTTGCGGGGGCCATCATGCAGCCATCATCGCACCGGTCCAGGCCAGCCTGCCCACCTGCCGGGGTGGGGCCGGTGTCAGCGCGGCGCCATCCGGATGGCACCGTCCAGCCGCACGCTTTCGCCGTTGAAATAACCGTTCTGCACCATGAACTCGGCCAGCGCGGCGTATTCGTCCGGATCGCCAAGGCGCTTGGGGAACGGCACCGATGCGGCCAGCGCAGCCTTGACATGCTCGGGCGCGCCCTGCAGCAACGGTGTGTTGAACAGCCCTGGCAGGATGGTGTTGACGCGGATCGCCTCGCCCATCAGATCGCGCGCAATCGGCAAGGTCATGCCGATCACACCGGCCTTGCTGGCCGAGTAGCTGGCCTGGCCGATCTGGCCGTCCTGCGCCGCCACGCTGGCGGTGTTGACGATCACACCGCGGTCCCCGTCGGCCAGCACCGGCAGGCTCATCATGCCGGCCGCGCTTTTGGCGATGCAGCGGAAGGTGCCGATCAGGTTGATCTGGACGATGCGTTCGAAGTTGGCGGTCGGAAAGCTCTTGATCTCGCCGGTGGTCTTATCGCGGCTGGCGGTCTTGATCGCATTGCCGGTGCCGGCG
>JANOBL010000524.1:0-1624 GCA_031411635.1 Betaproteobacteria bacterium | reverse complement strand
GCCGGTTTGCGCCATAGCTGCTGCTGGAGACGACAACGGCCGGTCGCTTCTTTGAGCCCAACTGGTCGGTGAATGGGAACGGCACCAACACCACTTCGCCAAACACGAATCTGGAAACGGCCGCCATCCGTCACATCCGGTCGTAAGCCGCATCCTCGTCGTTCTCCCACACGGCGGCAAAGCTCGCGTCGCTGGCCCTGGTAGCGGCTCGCGTGAGGCCTCGTTCGCTTTCGCGGGCGCGCAGGAAATCAACAAAGTCCTCCACCTCTGCCATGCGTTCGGGGGGGAGCCGCTTGATCTTGTCGATCAGTACATGTTCACTTGCTGTCATTGCGTCATCTCCTTCGGGCCCTTTATCAGGGGGCCTGCTCTATCGAGCTGTCGGCTGGCTTGACACCCGCAAGCACATAGGGACTGCGTACGGCACCGGGAACCAGCAGATCGATACGACATGAATGTGCATATGTGGGCGAGTTTAACGGGCCAGTGCGGACGTCGTCTTCTCCAGTGTGAACCCAGGTCAAACCGTGAACCAATGCCGTGGCGGCAGCCCATTCCCACTGCCTGGTGTGCCTGTATCGGCGCTGCCGCCAAAAGCCGCGACAGGTCGATGAAATGGCAGCCCTCCCCGACCAGCCGGCCGCCGCCCACGTCGCGGTCTTGGGTCCAGTGGTTGGCCGGAATTGCCGCGGGGCTTGCGAACAGGCGGCTTCGATGCGGTCCAGGTCTTCGAGGCGCAGCGCCAGCGGCTTTTCCACGAACACATGCTTGCTGCCAGCGGCCAGCGCACGCAGCACGTACTCGGCATGGCTGTCGTGCCGCGTGGCCACCACCACCACCTGCGCAGCAGGATCAGATAGCAGCGCGGCGGTGTCGGTGGTGGCCTGTGCGAAGCCGAACTTGCGCCCCAGGTGCACGCTGCCCGCGCTGGCTGATGCGGCGATCTGCTGGAACTGCACGCCGGCGGCCTTGAACGCCGGGATCAACACCGCCCCGGCGTAATTGCCCGCCCCGATGACGCTGACCCCCAACGCCCCTGCGCCCAGCACCGCCGCCTTGGCAGGCGCAGGCAGCGCCACCGTGCGCGCCCGCTGCGCCACCAGCGCATCCCCGGCGGCATCGGTCGGGTAGTGCAGCAAGATGCCCAGCGACGGCTCGGAGCCGCCCACCACCGCATACGCCTGCGCAGCGTCGGCAATGGCAAACCGGTGCGAGACCAGCGGCCGCACTTGCAGTTGCCCGCTGGCCATCATGTCCAGCACCGCTTCGAAATTGCGCTGCTCGGTCCAGCGCACGAATCCCACCGGGTAGTCCTGCCCCTTCTCTTCGTAGTTCGGGTCGTAGCGCCCCGGTCCGTAGGAGCAGGAAACCTGAAAGGTCAGTTCTTTCTCGAAGAAGTCGGCACGCGACAGCTCCAGCCCGACCACCCCCACCAGCACGATGCGCCCGCGCTTGCGGCACATCAGCGCCGCCTGGTGCATCGGTTCATTGCTCTTGGTGGCTGCCGTGATGATCACCGCATCCACGCCGCGCCCGCGCGAGAATCTTTCTGCCACCGCAACAGGATCATCCGCTACCGACAGATCCACCGTTTCGGCACCAAATTCGCGCGCCAGCGCCAGCT
>JANOBL010000523.1:0-1703 GCA_031411635.1 Betaproteobacteria bacterium | reverse complement strand
TAGAGGCCCTGCACGGACGGGCCCCGGCGGTCGAGTGCTGCAGGAGACATTCATGGACATGGCTGCGACCGTCATCAGGCAGCACCTGATCGACCCCGAAATCTGCATCCGCTGCAATACCTGCGAAGCCACCTGCCCGGTGGGCGCGATCAGCCATGACGACCGCAACTACGTGGTCGACGCCAGCAAGTGCAATCTGTGCCTGGATTGCATCTCGCCTTGCCCCACTGGCTCGATCGACAACTGGCGCACGATGCCCCGCAGCCTGGCTTACTCGCCCGAGCTGCAGCTCACCTGGGACGAGCTACCCGCCGAGCTGAGCGCCGAGCAATTGGCCGAGGCCGGCGTGGCTGCCGATGCGCTGGCAGATGCCACACCCGCAGTCGCGCCGGCCGATACCACCGGTGAAGCGCCGTTCAACTCATCGGCGTTTGGCGCCACGCTGCCACCCTGGTCGGCCGCCCATGCCTACACCAACCTGTATGGGCCCAAGGCGGCGGCCAAGACGGTTGCCGCCACGGTGGTGGGCAATGTGCGTGTCACCGAGGTGGGCACCGATTACGACACCCACCACATCGTGCTGGATTTCGGCGCGATGCCGTTTCCGGTGCTGGAGGGCCAGTCGATCGCCATCCTGCCGCCGGGCAGCGACGCCCAGGGCCGGGCCCACCATGCGCGTCAGTACTCCGTCGCCAGTCCGCGCAACGGCGAGCGGCCGGGCTACAACAACCTGTCGCTGACCGTCAAACGGGTGCTGGAAAACCACCAGGGCCAGCCAGTGCGCGGCGTGGCCAGCAACTACCTGTGTGACTTGCAGGTGGGCGACAAAGCGCAGGTGATAGGCCCGTTTGGCACCAGCTTTTTGATGCCCAACCACCCACGCAGCCACATCGTGATGATCTGCACCGGCACCGGCAGCGCGCCGATGCGGGCGATGACCGAGTGGCGGCGGCGCTTGCGCCAATCGGGCAAGTTCGAGGGTGGCAAGCTGATGCTGTTCTTTGGTGCCCGCACCCAGCAGGAGCTGCCTTACTTCGGCCCGCTGCAAGGCCTGCCCAAGGATTTCATCGACAACAACTTTGCGTTTTCGCGCACACCGGGCCAGCCCAAACGCTATGTGCAAGACCTGATGCGCGCGCGCGCCGCCGATCTGCTGCCGCTGCTGAAAGATGGCAACAGCTTTTTCTACGTCTGTGGCCTGAAGAGCATGGAAGAGGGCGTGGTGCTGGCGCTGCGCGACGTGGCACTGCAAGCCGGGCTGGACTGGGCCACGCTGGGTGCGGCCTTGAAAGCCGAGGGCCGGCTGCACCTGGAGACCTATTGATGAAGTTTGCCGATTTCCACGCCGGCCAGATCATCGAAGCCGGCCCGGCCAGCCCGACCGAGACCGAGATCCTGCAGTTTGCCCGGGCCTACGACCCGCAGTGGTTTCACACCGACGTGGCGGCCGCAAATCAGGGCCGATTCGGTGGCCTGATCGCCAGCGGCTGGCACACCTGCGGCATCGCAATGCGGCTGGTGGCCGAGGCGGCGCTGCAGGGCTCGGAATCGCTTGCTTCACCCGGCCTGGCCTATGTCAAATGGCCGCACCCGGTGCGGCCGGGTGATGTGCTGACACTGCGCGCCACTGTGCTGCAAACCCGCCGCGCCAGCAGCCGGCCCACGCTGGGCATCCTGCGCTGGCGCTGGCAACTCTTCAATGC
>JANOBL010000522.1:0-4670 GCA_031411635.1 Betaproteobacteria bacterium | reverse complement strand
GGGGTTCTCGCCATGTGCCAATAGCTGTGGCTGCTGACACTGGATGCACTGGATGCACTGGATGCAAGGGTCAGGTCTTGTCTTTTGCCTCTTCCCCGACCATCGCTGTATGTCCCGCCCGCTGCGCACCGAATTCTCGGGTGCGATTTATCACGTCACCGTTTTAGAACCAGGCAAAGCTCAAGACCTGACCCCAGGTAATGCACAAGACCTGACCCCAGGTAATCTGCTTGACCCCAGGTAATCTGAATTGATCGCCGGGCCGGGCTGGCCCGGATGGTCACGCTGGTTGCGGGTGGATAGGCTGCGCGGTTCCCAATCCCCACAACCCGGAGACAAACGATGGCGACTTTTGTGCTGGTTCATGGCGCCTGGCATGGTGGCTGGTGCTACCGCGATACCGCCAACGCGCTGCGCGCGGCGGGCCACCAGGTGTTCACACCCACCCACAGCGGCGTGGGCGAGCGGGCGCACCAAAGCGCCGAGAACATCACGCTGGAAACGCATGTCCGCGATGTCTGCGGCTGCATCGAAGCCGAAGAGTTGGACGACGTGATCCTGTGCGGCCATTCCTACGGCGGCATGGTGATCACCGGCGTGGCCGACCGTTTGCCGCAGCGCATCCGCTCACTGGTCTACCTGGACGCATTTGTGCCCGAGCACGGCCAATCGCTGACCATGGTGCTGCGGCTGGCGCTGTCGCCCGAGGTGGCGGCCGGGTTCATGGGCGCTTTCCACGGCACGGCGCTGGCCGGCAACAGCGGCCTGATGGCGCCGATCCCGGCCGAGGCCTTTGGCATCAAGGCCGACAACCGGGCCTGGGTGGACCGGCGCTGCGTGGCCCAGGCGCTGGCCACGTTTGAGTTGCCGCTGCTGCTGACCGGCGCCGGCGCGGCTGTGAAGAACCGGCTTTACATCCTGGCCGATGGCTGGGACCCGAGCCCGTTCCGCCACTTTGCGGCCAAGCTGGCAGGCCAGCCGGGCTGGCGCGTCACCAAGCTGCCTTGCAGCCACGATGTGATGGTGGACATGCCGCTGGAACTGGCCAACGAGTTGATGAAACTGGCTTGATGGTCAGCCGGCGCGCCAGGCCGCACACAGCCGCACCGCTTCCAGCGTTTGTGCCAGCGCACGCCGGCCACCCTGGAAGCGTGCGGCCTGCGGTGCAAACACCGCCTCGATGCGGCTGGCGTCTTCAACACTGCAGGCGCGGTTGAAGTAGCCCGGCAGCCAGGCCGGCTCTTCGCGGCCCAGGCGCTGCACCAGCTCGGCATGGTGCTGTTGCACAAAGCGCAGCAGGCCGCTGCGCAGTGCGGGGTCGGTCTTTTGCGCACCCATCAGTGGCCATTGCGCCTCGCGGATGTCGATGCTGTTGTCCAGCAGCAGCCCCCGAGCCCGCTCGGCCAGCGCCGGTGCCCGAAAATGCCCCAGCGCGGCCAGCAAGTCCTGGCGCTGGTTGCGCTCGGTGCTGCGGGCCAGCGCGCTGCGCAGCGCGTCAAAGTAGGCCTCGTCACCGTCCAGCGCAGCGCTGCTCAGCACCGCTTCGCGCAGTGCCGGGTCCAGGCTGGTGGGGTCGGCCAGCCAGCCATCGGCCAGGCGGCGCGCCTGGGCCCGCAGCGTGGCGTCGTGGCCCAGATCGGCCAGCACCGGCAGCAGTGTGCTGCGCAGCAGGCGCTGGTCTTCGCTGTCGTCGGGCCGGGGCAGCCAGCCAAGCGCATGTGCACGCTCGCCCAGCGCACGTTGCCAGCGCGCGGCGTAGCCGGCTTGTTGATCGTCGCTGATCAACGGATAGGCGGCGCGCAGCACCACCACCGCCTGCTCCACCACGCGGCGGTCGGGATGGCTGGCCTGGGCTTCGGCCAGCGCCAGCATTTGGTCCAGCGGCAAGTCACCGGCTTCTGACAGACCCTGGGCATCGTCCAGCCCGGCCAGGCGCTCGGCCACTGGCAAGTCGGGCTGGGCCATCAGTGCGGCTTGCAGGCCGGCGCCATAAGCTACGCGGTAATAGCCCAGGCCACCGGCATTGGCCTGCACCCAGGCCGGGCAGGTGGTGTCGGGCAGCGGCAGTGTGGCCTCGGTCTCGGTCAGCAGGATGCGGCTTGGGCCAGCCGGTGTGCGGATCAGCATCGGCACTTGCCAGCGGCTGGTGCTTGCCGGCGCTGCCGAGCCCAGCGCCAGTAAGCGGGACTGGCGCAAATGCAGCCGGGGCGGGCCGTCACTGCACAACAAATCCACCGCCACGCGGGGGATGCCGGGCTGCTGGGTAAAGCTGCGCATCGCGTTGGGCAGGGCCGGGTCTTCTGGCGCCAGTGCGGCCAGAAAATCGTCGCCGGTGGCATGGCCCCAGGCATGGCGCTGGATGTAGCGCCGCACCCCTGCCTGGAAGCGCTCGGGCCCCAGCCATTGCTCAAACATCGCCAGCACCACCTGGCCTTTCTGGTAGGTGATGCTGTCCCAGACATTGGCCAGCTCGTCGGCATTGCGCACCGGCTCGGCAATGCGGCGCGACGACAGCAGCCGGTCGGTGCGCATCGCGTCGCGGCGCGCCTCCAGCACATTGGTGTCCCAGCCCCAGCCGGGCTGCAGCTCGGTGGTGATGCGGGCGCCCAGCCACGAGGCAAAGGATTCGTTCAGCCACAAGTCATCCCACCAGGCCATCGTCACCAGGTTGCCAAACCACTGGTGGGCCAGCTCATGCGCCGCAATCGACACATAGTCGCGCTGAAAGCGTGGCGTCTGGTCTGACGGCGCCGCCAGCAGCAGCGTGCTGGCATAGGTGACCAGGCCGGCATGCTCCATTGCGCCAAAGTTCACCGTCACGGGAATTGCCAGGCTGTCCAGCTTGGGGTAGGGGTGGGGCATGCCGAAATAAGCCTCCAGCCGCTCGACGATGGCACCGGTGGTGCTAGCGGCATAGGCGGCATCGGCGGCCCGGCCGGCCGGGGTGATCACACGCAGCGGCGTGCGGCTGGCGTGGGCGCCACCCAGCGGGCCGGTGGGGCCGGTGAAACCCGCATCGCGCACATCAAACGCACCCACCGCAAACGCCAGCAGGTAGCTGGGCAGCGGTGGTGTGGGCTCAAACCTCACGGTCTTCCAGCCGGGCTTGGCAGGTGATTGCTGGGCTTGCGGCATGTTGGGCATGTTGGACAGCGCCAGCAGTGGCTCGGGCACGGTCAGCGTCAAGGTCCAGGGCACTTTCCAGCCGGGTTCGTCAAACAGCGGAAACGCCAGCCGTGCGCCGGTGGATTCAAACTGCGTCATCGCGTACCAGCGGCCATCCTCATGCTGGCGGAACAGGCCGTAAACGTCCTTGTCTTGCAGCGTGCCGGTGAAGGCGATGGTCAGCCGCGCTGGGCCGGCGGGCACAGCGTGGGCAAACTGCAGTGAGATGTTGTCGGCGTCGAGTTGCTTGAACTTGCCCACCAGCCGGCGCGCGCCCACGTCCAGCCAGACCTGCTGAAGCTGCAAATCCTTGGCATGCAGCCGGATGCGGCTGGTGGGCTGGCGCAGCAGCAGATCGATCTCCACCGTGCCGCTGTGGTGGGGCTGGGCTGGGTCCAGCGTCAGTGCCAGCGCATAGGCCTTGGGTTGCACGTCAGCCGGCAGGCGCATCGTCAACGCCGGCTCGGCGGGCCGGCGCGGTGTTGGTTTGCCAGCGGCTTTTTGTGCCAATGCATGTCCGGCCAGGCACAGCGAGATCAGCAAGCTCAACAGCAGCGGCGGGCGGTGGATCATGGGGCTGGCGGTCAGTTGGGACAGCGCACTCTACATACACTGGCTGTATGCCTGACTTTGCCCCAAACCCCGCTCCGAACTTTGCCCAAGACCTAAGCAACAGGGCCGCCGAGTTGCGGGCCTTGCTGCAGCACCACGCCCACCGCTACTACGTGCTGGACGCGCCCGAGCTGCCCGATGCCGAGTACGACAAGCTGTTTGCCGAGCTGCAGGCGATCGAGGCTGCGCAGCCCGCGCTGCTGACGCCAGACTCGCCCACCCAGCGTGTGATCGGCCAGGTGCTGGACGGTTTTGCGCCGGTGCGCCATGCGGTGGCGATGCTCAGCATCCGCACCGAGACCGATACCGAGGCCACGGGCGCCCAGGCCTTTGATGCCCGGGTGCGGCGCGAGCTGGAATTGGGCGCCGATGCGCCGCCAGTGGAATACGCCGCCGAGCTGAAATTCGACGGCCTGGCGATCAACTTGCGCTACGAACACGGTGTGCTGGTGCAGGCCGCCACACGGGGCGATGGCGAGACCGGCGAGGACGTGACGCAGAACATCCGCACCTTGCAACGCATCCCGCTGCGTCTGCAAGGCAACAGTGCCGAGGTGCTGGAGGTGCGGGGTGAGATTTATCTGCGGCGTGATGACTTCGAGCGTTTGAATGCGCGCCAGCGTGAGCGTGGCGACAAGACCTTTGTCAACCCACGCAACGCGGCGGCGGGTGCGGTGCGCCAGCTCGACCCGGCGATAGCCGCGCAGCGCCCGTTGAGCTTTTTTGCCTACGGCCTGGGTGAAATACGTGGCTGGGAGCAACCCCTCACCCACAGCGCCACGCTGGACGCGCTGGCGGCCATGGGCCTGCCGGTGTGCGCCGACCGCGTCGTGGCCCAAGGCGCGAACGGGCTTGTGGCGTTTCACCAAGCCATGGGTGCCAAGCGTGATGCG
>JANOBL010000521.1:0-2510 GCA_031411635.1 Betaproteobacteria bacterium | reverse complement strand
CGCGCCGGCGCGCTGCTGCCCACCACGGCCGCCGACCACGATCTTGGCGGTGCCGAAGAGCCGTCACGCCTGCTGCGCTACTTCCCGGCGCCACATCTGAGCGCGCAAACCACTGGCGAACTGATCGAAGACGACGGCCTGCGGGCCAGCCAAACACCGGCTGACTGGCTGCACCATCGCTTCGAGGCCCTGGCCGACACCCACGGTCTTCAGTTGGCAGTGATCACCCAAGGCGACTGGCCGGCCGCGATTCAAACCATGCCGGTGCGCTTGCCCCCGGGCGAGACGCGCGCGCTGCGCTTGTCTGGCGCGAGGCTGCATTTGATGGCTGAGCCGCCGGCATGAAGCCCTGGCCCTGGTTGGGCAAGGTGCAAGCCACGGCCCGGCGACGCGAGGCGCTGTGGGCGCTGCTGGGCCCACGCCCCTGGCCGGCCGGCCCACCCAGCGGCCAGTTGCAGCAGGTGGAAACCTGGTCCGGTGCCCGGCTGGCGCATTGGCTGTTGCAACTCAACCAGGAACAAGCGGTGCCGGCCCTGCTGCTGCAGCCGGCAAACCAGCCGCCACGTGGCGTGGTGTTGTACTGCCATGCCCATGGCAACCGCTTCGACTGCGGCAAGTCCGAGTTGCTGCACGGTCGGCCGGCGCTGCAATCACCGCCTTACGGCCAGGTATTGACCGCGCGCGGCTGGGCGGCGATGGCCATCGACCACTGGGGCTTTGGCGAGCGCCAGCAGCCCAGCGAGCGTGCGCTGGTCAAGCGGCTGCTGTGGCAGGGCCAGACGCTGTGGGGCTGGCGGCTGCACGACACCTTGGCCGCGCTGGTCTGGCTGCGCGGCCAGCCCGGCCTGGCCCAGCTTCCAGTGGTCACGCTGGGCCTGTCGATGGGCAGCACGATGGCGGTGTGGGCGGCCGCGTTGCAGCCCGACATCGCAGGCTGCATCGATCTGTGCTGCCTGGCCGACTATGACAGCTTGCTGGCCGATGATGGCTTCGACAAGCATGGTGAGTATTTTTTCGTGCCCGGGCTGTTGGCGCAGTTCAGCGCCGCTGAAGTCAGCGCGCTGATCGCGCCGCGCCCCCATTTGTCGCTGGCCGGCACGCTGGACCCGCTGACACCTCCGGCCGGCCTGGCCGGCATTGATGCGCAGATGCGGGCGGCCTATGCCGCGCTGGGCGATGCCGGCGCCTGGGTGCAGCAGCTTGAAACCGGCGGCCATGCCGAAAGCCCGACGATGCGCAGCGCTGTGCTGGATTTTTTGGACCAGATCGTCAACCGCGCCGCGGCCGGCACGACTCAAACGCCCAGCAACTCGGGCGTGGGCACCAGCGCCAGGCCGGTGGCCTCGCGCAGGTAGCGGCGGCTACGGGCCTTGCCGATCTTGCGCACAACAAACCCCACTTGCGCCGCCAGACCTCGGCTGTTGATGCGGTCCACCCCACTGGCCACATCGGCCACGGGCGCCAGCCTGCCTGCAGCATCAAAGGCGTCCAGGCCAACCTGGTCCGCCAGCCGCCGCACCACCAGACCCATCTCGCTGGGTGCTTCGTCAATGCCCAGTGACAAGGCCAGCAAATGCGCCAGACTGGCCACCACCGCGCTGTCGCTGCAGGCCTCGTCCAGCAGTTGCGCTGCCAGCAGCAGCCGGTCACCGGCAATGCCACGCTCGCGCACAAACGTCAGCGCCTGGCCGACGGCAGACAGGCCGCGATCCTCACTGGGTGCGTGCCGCAGCAACTCGGCCACCACCCGCACGTAGCGCGAGCGCTCGTCAATCGACCATTGGCGGCCCAGCGATGGGCACGGCCCGGAATGGTGGTCTTGCAACTGGCCGGCCGCGTCCAGCAGCAGCAAGTTGAAGTACAAATGGTCTGGATCGACCGACGGCAGATCAGCCAGCCGGGCCACCACGTTGCCGGCGCGGTAGCCGGGCAACTCGCGGGTGCCCAACCAGCCATCGCTGCTGGGCCGGGGCGGCGCAGACCACGGCATGGCCAGTTCGTCGCGCATCATCCACCCGTCCTTGCCAGCGGCACCCGGGGGCACGGCAGCATCTGCGCAACAACAAGCGACGCTGTATCAAGCTCGGTCATCAACATGGCGTCTCCCGTGTTATCGAGAAAGGGTTGGACATGGATCGCAATGCAATTTGCTGCACTGCAACATGAACCATCTTAATCGGTGACGCGACGGGCGCAAGTAATTTTCGCTGCAGTGCAGCAATCTAGTGAGATGACTCTAAATTCAGGCCTTGGCAAACTGGCTCAGAACAAACTGCCTTGTGCGATTGCCGCCGGCTGCGGCTGGCCAGGCCGCAAAAACTGGGTCAGGTCCAGTTCCACCCGCGCTCTTTGCAAACCCAGCCTGGCGCTGGCTTTGTGGAAGCGCTGGCGCAGCAACTGGGCCCAGATGCCGCTGCCGGTCATGCGCTCGCCAAAGCGGCTGACGTTGTCGGCACCGCCACGCATCTCGCGGATGCGCGCCATCACCCGGGCGGCGCGGTCTGGAAAGT
>JANOBL010000520.1:0-2276 GCA_031411635.1 Betaproteobacteria bacterium | reverse complement strand
CTGAAAAACGATGCGCTGGACGAAGTGTTCTTGAAAGGCGCGGTGGCACGCGGCATGGTGCAGCTCAAAGGCCATCGCTCGGTGGGCGGCATGCGGGCGTCGATCTACAACGCGATGCCGGTCGAGGGTGTGATGGCGCTGGTGGCTTACATGAAGGAATTCGAGGCCCAGCATGGCTGATCCCACCCGCGTTCGGCTGGGTGTGCTGGTGCTCAACCAGATCGCCGCCAGTGGCTTGTCGCGCCTGCCGGCCGACACCTACCGCGTTGGCAAAGATGTGCCCGAGCCGGCCGCGATCCTGGTGCGCTCGGCTGATCTGCACAGCCTCGCCATCCCACCCAGCGTGCGCGCCATCGGGCGTGCCGGTGCCGGCACCAACAACATCCCGGTCAAACTGATGAGCGAGCGTGGTGTGCCGGTGTTCAACGCGCCCGGCGCCAATGCCAATGCGGTGAAAGAGCTGGTGCTGGCCGGCATGCTGATCGCCGCGCGCAACATCGCGCCGGCGATGCACTTTGTGGCCGGGCTGGACGCCAACGCCGCCGATCTGGACAAGCTGGTGGAAGACGGCAAAAAAGCCTTTGCCGGCTACGAGCTGGCTGGCCAGACGCTGGGCATCATCGGCCTGGGCAAGATCGGCTGCATGGTGGCCGATGCGGCGATCAAGCTGGGCATGAACGTGCTGGGTTTCGACCCCGAGATCACCGTGGACGCGGCCTGGAGCCTGCCCTCGCAGGTGCGGCGCGCCAGCAGCGTCAACGATGTGCTGCGCAACGCCCAGTTCGTCAGCCTGCATGTGCCGCTGGTGGATGCCACGCGGCATCTGGTCAACGATGCCAACATCGGTTTGATGCGGCCTGGCGCAGTGTTGCTGAACTTCAGCCGCGAGGGCGTGGTGGCCGACAGCGCGGTGCTGGACGCGCTGGAGGGCAAGCACCTGGGGCAATATGTGTGCGACTTTCCCGGCGCCGCGATCCATGGCAAGGCCGGTGTCGTCGCGCTGCCGCATCTGGGTGCATCCACCCGCGAGGCCGAGGAAAACAGCGCGGTGATGGTGGTGGACCAGCTTCGGGATTACCTGGAAAACGGCAACGTCAGCAATGCTGTCAATTTTCCGGCGGTGAGCATGGCGCGCGAGTCGGCATTTCGGGTGGCAATCGCCAATGCCAACGTGCCCAACATGCTGGGCCAGATCTCCACCGCGATGGCGCAGGCGGGGTTGAACATCCACAACATGGTCAACAAGTCGCGCGGCGGCATGGCCTACACCTTGGTGGATGTGGACAGCCCGGTCACGCCCGAGGTGCGGGCGGGCATTGCGGCGATCAGCGGGGTATTGGCGGTGCGGTATCTGCCGGTGGCTTGAGAAAAACTTGACGAGTAACCACCATGATCGAACACCACCCCGACATCCCCACCGCCGACGGCGCGATGAACACCTTTGTGGTCCATCCCGAGGAGGGCGGGCCGTTCCCGGTGGTGCTGTTCTACATGGACGCACCGGGCAAGCGCGAAGAGTTGCACGACATGGCGCGCCGGCTGGCGGCGGTAGGCTATTGCGTGGTGCTGCCCAACCTGTACTACCGCAGCTCGCGTGACTTTTGGCTGAAGGAGCGCACCGAGGCCGCGATGGCCGGCATGTTCAAGCTGATGGCCACGCTGAACGCTGCCACCACCACTTGCGATACGCGGGCGATGCTGGCGTTTGTGGAAACGCTGCCGCAGGCCGATGCTACGCGCATCGGCGCGGTGGGCTACTGCATGAGCGGGCCGTTTGTGATGTGGGCGGCAGCGGCGTTTGCCGACCGGCTGCGCTGCATTGCGTCGATCTACGGTGCCAACATGGTGACCGACCAGCCCGATTCACCGCACCGCATGGCGCCGCAGATCCGCTGCGAAAGCTACTTTGCCTGCGCCGAGATCGACAAGTGGGCACCGCCCGCTGCCGTGGCGCAGTTGCAGGCTGCTTTGCAGGCGGCGGGCACACCGCACCGCCTGGAGTGGTATCCCGGCGCCGAGCACGGGTTTGCATTTCCGCAGCGGGCGGGCATCTACAACCAGCCGGCGGCCGAGCGGCATTGGGAACGGCTGTTCAGCTTGTTTGACCGGACGTTGCGCCGGGGCAGTTGAGCCTGTTGCTGCGGGCTGGGTTGGTGCCGTGCTGTCCGGCGTCTTTGCGCTGGTGCGAGGCCGAGGCCACCGGGTGACCGGCTGCCTCCGTGTCCCCCGACGCCGGCCGCAAGCGCCCGCCGTCTCCTCCTTTACCTGCGGCATCC
>JANOBL010000519.1:0-2839 GCA_031411635.1 Betaproteobacteria bacterium | reverse complement strand
GTTTCGAGCAGCTTGGCGCGCTCTTCGCCCATCGATGCCTCCACCACTGCGCGGCGGCTCAGCACCACGTTGTTGCGCTTGCGGTCGAGCTTGATGACCTTGAATTCCAGCGTCTTGCCTTCGTACGGGCTCAGGTCTTTGACCGGGCGGGTGTCGATCAGCGAGCCAGGCAGGAAGGCGCGGATGCCGTTGACCAGCACCGTCAGACCGCCCTTGACCTTGCCCGACACGGTGCCGGTGACAAAATCGCCACTGTCCAGCGCCACTTCCAGCGACAGCCACGAGGCAAGCCGTTTGGCCTTGTCGCGCGACAGGATGGTGTCACCGTAGCCGTTTTCGATCGCGTCGATGGCCACCGAGACGAAATCGCCCACTTCGACTTCCAGCTCGCCTTGGTCGTTTTTAAACTCGGCGATCGCCACATAGGCTTCGCTCTTCAGGCCGGCATTGACCACCACGTGGTTGAACTCGATGCGCACCACTTCGGCGGAGATCACCTCGCCGGCGCGCAGATCGCTTTTGGCCAATGATTCTTCAAACAGCGCCGCAAAATTTTCCATGCCGCTGTACTCGGGCGTGGCCGGGCGGGCCTGGATGCGGGCTTGGGTCTGGGCAGAGATTTGGGACATTGAGGAGGGGTTCCTTGGTGCCGGCGGAAACCAAGTGAGGGGGAAGCCGGCGAGGGTTGGGAGGGTGGAAAAAAGCAACCGGGGTTGCGACCTGGGACAACAAAATGGGACAGCGCGCTTTTATGACAGTTTTATGCCAGTCTTCGGCCTCAAAACGGCCCGCGCTGCGCCCACCAAGCCAGCACCTGGTCCACCGATTGCTCGATGCTCAGGCCCGAGTTGTCGAGCAGCAGCGCGTCTTGCGCGGGCTCGAGGGGTGCGATTTTGCGGTTTCTGTCCCGCTCATCACGTGCCTCCAGGTCCGCGCGAAGGTCGGCCAGATTAGCAGAAATCCCTTTTGAAATCAATTGCTTAACCCTGCGCTCGGCACGCATCGCCGGGCTGGCGGTGAGAAACAGCTTGAGTGGGGCGCCGGGAAAGATCACCGTGCCCATGTCGCGCCCGTCGGCCACCAGGCCCGGAAGCTGGCGGAAAGCAAGCTGCAGTGCCTCCAGCGCACCGCGCACCGCCGGCAAGGCCGAAATGCGCGAGGCCATACCACCCACCACTTCTTGCCGCAACTCGGTGGCCACATCCTGGCCACCCAGCAGCACCAACTCGCCGTCAAAGCGCAAATCCAGCCCGGCTGCCACGCGGGCCAGGCCGGGCTCGTCGTCCGCGGCCACGCCCTGGCGTTGTGCGGCCAGCGCGGTGGCGCGGTACAGCAGGCCCGAATCAAGCTGGTGCCAGCCCAGGCGCGCGGCCACGCTGGCGGCCAAGGTGCCTTTGCCGGATGCGGTGGGGCCATCGATGGTGATCACCGGGATGTCGGCCTCGGCAGCCTGCGCCACCTTGAACAGCGCGTCGAAATAGTCCGGAAAGGTCTTGTCCACACACTGTGGATCGAGGATGCGCACCGGCACCTCGCTGCCCGGTGCAGCCACCAGCGGGTTGAATGCCGCCAGCGACAGGCACATCGCGATGCGGTGGTCGTCGTAGGTGTGGATGCTGGCCGCCCGCCACTGCGTGGGCGGGTTCACTTCGATGAAATCCGCACCTTCCACCACCTCGGCACCCAGCTTGCGCAGCTCGGTGGCCATCGCGGCGATGCGGTCGGTTTCTTTCACCCGCCAGCTCGCAATGTTGGTCAATCGTGTGGTGCCGGTGGCGTACAGCGCCATCACCGCCAAGGTCATCGCGGCATCGGGGATGTGGTTGCAGTCCAGCGTGATCGCGTGCAGCGGCCAGGCGCCGCGCTGCACCGTCAGCCGGCCAGGCTCGCCCTGCACCTGGGCGCCCATGGCCTGTGCGGCCTCGACAAAACGGATGTCGCCCTGGATCGAATCCAGCCCCAGGCCCTCGATCACCAGCGGGGCGTGGGTGGCGGCAATCGCACCCAAGGCGATGAAGTACGAGGCCGACGACGCATCGGCCTCGACATGGATCACGCCCGGCGTTGTGTATTGGCTGCCGGCCGGGATCGTGAAGCGTCGATAGCCCTCACGCTGCACCACGATGCCAAAACGCGCCAGCAGGTTCAGCGTGATCTCCACATAGGGCTTGCTGATCAGCTCGCCGTCCACCGCGATCACCACCGGGCCGGTGCCGGCATCGCTGCAAGCCAGTGGCAAGGCCAGCAACAGCGCGGTCAAAAACTGGCTGGACACGTCCCCACGCACCCGGATTTCTTGCCCGGTGTTCAGCGCGCCGCCGGCCACACCGCTCAGCGCCAGCGGCGGGTAGCCCTCGGTGCCCAGGTAATCGATCTGGCAGCCGAGCTGGCGCAGCGCATCCACCAGATCGCCGATCGGCCGCTCGTGCATGCGGTGCACGCCCGACAGCTCAAAGCGCCCGCCCTGCAGCGCCACCAGCAGCGCCAGCGCAGCGGCCAGCGGCCGCATCGCGGTGCCGGCATTGCCCAGGAACAGCGCAGCCTGGTGCACCGCCAGCCGGCCGCCCAGCCCGGTGACGGCCAGCGCTCCATCGGGCTCAGTGACCAGGCTGCAGCCCAAGGCACGCAGCGCCGCCAGCATCACCCGCGTGTCGTCGCTGTCCAGCAGATCGCGCACGCGGGTGGTGCCGGCGCTCAAGCCCGCCAGCAACAGCACCCGGTTGGAGATGCTTTTGGAGCCGGGCAGGTGCTGTTGCTGGCGGGCTTGAGCGCCGGCACCACCCGCGTGCGCGATCTGCTGGACAGCGACGACACGCGGGTGATGCTGGCGGCGCTGCGT
>JANOBL010000518.1:0-1766 GCA_031411635.1 Betaproteobacteria bacterium | reverse complement strand
TCACGCCCGGCGTCGAGACGACCACCGGGCCGCTTGGACAGGGACTGGCCAACGCGGTGGGCATGGCACTCGCCGAGCAGTTGCTGGCAAAGGCGTTCAACGTCGACGGCCAGCCCATCGTCGACCACCACACCTATGTGTTCTGCGGCGACGGCTGCCTGATGGAAGGCATCTCGCACGAAGCCTGCTCGCTCGCCGGCACCTGGGGGCTGAACAAGCTGGTCCTCTTCTACGACGACAACGGCATCTCGATCGACGGCGAGGTCGACCTCTGGTTCACCGACGACACGCCCCGACGCTTCGAGGCCTATGGCTGGCAGGTGATCCGCGCGGTCGACGGCCATGACGCAACGGCCATCGACGCAGCCATCGTGCAAGCCAGGCAGTCCGTCGATCGGCCGACCTTGATCTGCTGCCGCACCAATATCGGCCATGGCTCGCCGAACAAGGCGGGCTCGCACGAAGTGCATGGCTCGCCGCTCGGTGCGCCCGAGACCCTGGCGGTGCGCGACTTCCTGGCCTGGCCGCACGAGCCCTTTGTGCTGCCGGGTGACGTGAAGCAGGCCTGGGATGCGCGGGCACGTGGCCAGGCTGACGAAACCGCCTGGTTGGGTGCGATGGCGCGCTACCGTGCGGCGCATCCGGCACTGGCCAGCGAGTTCGAGCGGCGCATGCGGGGTGAACTGCCGGCTGACTTTGCAACCTCGTGTGCCGCGACGCTACAGCGCTGGAGCGAGCGTGCAGCCACGATGGCGTCGCGCAAGGCCTCGCAAGACGCCATCGAAGAGATGGCCAAGCTCGTGCCCGAACTGGTCGGTGGATCGGCCGACCTTGCACCATCGAACCTGACGAAGTGGAGCAACTGCAAGCCGTTGCAGGCACACCAGGGTGGCAACTACATTCACTACGGCGTGCGCGAGTTCGGCATGGCCGCGATCATGACCGGGCTGACGCTGCACGGCGGGCTGCGTCCCTTTGCAGGCACCTTCCTGATGTTCTCGGAGTACGCCCGCAACGCGCTGCGCATGGCCGCGCTGATGAAGATCAACCCGATCTACGTGTTCACGCACGACTCGATCGGCCTCGGCGAGGACGGCCCGACGCACCAGCCGGTGGAGCAGACGGCGACCTTGCGACTGATCCCGAACATGGATGTCTGGCGGCCTTGCGACAGCGCGGAAACCTGGGTCGCCTGGCAACACGCGTTGGCGCAGAAAACCACGCCAACCTGCCTGATCCTGTCGCGGCAGAACCTGCCGTTCCAGAAGCGCGATGCGCAAACGCTGGCCGACATCCGGCGCGGGGGCTATGTGCTCGTGCGTGAGGAAGGCGGCAGCCTTGATGTGGTGCTCATTGCGACTGGGTCCGAGATGGGTCTGGCCGTGGCCGCCCGCCAACTCCTGGGCGCGGAAGGGGTTGCGGCGCGCATCGTCTCGATGCCGTCGACCACCACTTTTGATCGTCAGGGCGATGCTTGGCAGGACCACGTACTGCCGCCCGGCGTTCCCCGTGTGGCCATTGAGGCGGGTGTGACTGGGGGTTGGCACAAGTATGTCGGGCTGCGCGGCGGAACAGTTGGCATTGACACTTTCGGTGAATCGGGCTCGGCAGCCGACCTCGCCGCGCACTTCGACATGTCCTCTGAACGGGTTGCCAATGTGGCACTGGCCAGCATGGAGCGGCATGCACGATCTGTGATGTGAGCGGTTGGAAGATTCATCGCAGGATCGCCGAGGGCTCGCCCGAAGCCGCGCGCAACGGCCCGG
>JANOBL010000517.1:0-1673 GCA_031411635.1 Betaproteobacteria bacterium | reverse complement strand
GTGATTCAGCCCGGGTCCAGGCGCTGTCCGGCCTGCTGCGCCAGGCGGGTTTCGAGACCACCGCATCGGCCGATGTGCGGCGCGACATCTGGTACAAGCTGTGGGGCAATATGACGATGAACCCGATCACCGCGATCACCGGCGCCACGGTGGACCGGGTGCTCGACGACCCGCTGACGCGCGGCTTTTGCACCGCCGCGATGGCCGAGGCCGCGGCAGTGGGCGCGCGCATCGGCTGCGCCATCACCCAGTCGCCCGACGACCGGCACCAGATCACCCGCAAGCTGGGTGCGTTCAAGACTTCGATGCTGCAAGACGTGGAAGCCGGCCGTGCGATTGAACTCGATGCGCTGGTGACGGTGGTGCGTGAGATCGCCCAGCGCGTGGGCGTGGCCACGCCGTTCATCGCCGCGCTGCTGGGGCTGGCAAGGCTGCATGGCCGGGTGCACGGGCTGTACCCCGAGGCGCCGGTCGCCTGAGAGGGTGTTGACGAAATGAATGGCACCCGCGTGAGGCGAGCAGGACGGCTGGGCGCAGAACATGACCAACGCGCTGGCGGCCTTGCGCGCCCAGCAGGACGAAGACCAGAAGGGCGGCAAGGCACCGCAAGAGGCGGGCGGGGCGGGCGCCGGCAAGGGCCTTGGTGCCCAGGCCCCAGCCGCCGAAGATGCGGTTGTCGATGTGGCTGAGGTGACTGAGGCGGCTGTTGAAGAGGCTCCGGCTGGCGCGCCCAAGCCGGTGGACCCACCCAAGTGACCCGCAGCTTGCCCCGCGTCGGGTGATACAAAATCTCAGTCCATTGATGAAAACACCGATTAGCTTGCGAAATTGAGTATCGGATGACGCGGGTTTGGTATCGAACGCCGCAAGTCCCTCCGCCTACAGTTCAGCCGGTCGGTGCCCCGCTGCACCGCACGATGACAAACCGCTGAACCCCCGCGAGGAGACACCGAATGACGACAATACTCAAGGCATCCCTGGTCCTGGCCTTTGGCCTGGTGGCCGCCACCACCCACGCCGCCACCGAGCTGGTGGTGGCCACCGTGAACAACGGCCACATGATCGAGATGCAAAAGCTGACCAAGCATTTCGAGACCGCCAACCCCGATATCAAGGTCAAGTGGGTGACGCTGGAAGAGGGCACGTTGCGCCAGCGTGTGACCACCGACATCGCCACCAAAGGTGGGCAGTTTGACGTGATGACCATCGGCATGTACGAGACGCCGATCTGGGGCAAAAAGGGCTGGCTGCAGGAGCTGAAGACCGACGCCGCCTACGATGTGGACGACCTGCTGCCGGCGATGCGCAACGGCCTGAGCGTGGACGGCAAGCTGTACGCCGCACCGTTTTATGGCGAAAGCTCGATGCTGATGTACCGCAAGGATTTGGCCGACAAGGCCGGCATCACGGTGGCCGACAAGCCCACCTGGACCGACATCAAGGCCTTGGCCGCCAAGATCCACAATCCTCCCCATGTGTATGGCATCTGCCTGCGCGGCAAGCCGGGCTGGGGCGACAACATGGCGTTTTTGTCCACCTTGGTCAATACCAGCGGCGGCCAGTGGTTTGACATGAAGTGGAAGCCGCAGGTTGACAGCAAGCCCTGGCATGACGCGGTGACTTTTTATGTCGATCTGCTGAAGAGCTACGGCCCGCCTGGATCGGCCGGCAAC
>JANOBL010000516.1:0-2078 GCA_031411635.1 Betaproteobacteria bacterium | reverse complement strand
CCTTGGCCTTGGCTTCTTCGTTGCAGATGTCGCGGGCGTTGCTCTGCAGGGCCGCGCAGTTGGTGGTGTCGGTCTTGTAATCGACGCTGATGCGGGCCTTGCCGGTTTGGTAGGCGTCCTTGCCGATGGCTGCAGCCTGGGCTTGCGCCAAAGGCAGCAGCAGTACGGCAAACATGATCGAGGACTTGAGTTTCAGGGCGTGGGACATGGTCCATCTCCAGAAGGATTGAAAGGCCTCAGTGTCGGCAGCGCCGGCAACGATCACCAGCGGACGGCACCGCCCGCCGCAGTAGCCGATCTCCTACGGCCGCCGGCCGCTGACACGCTTTGTAGGAAACTACCTACGCCTGCCCGGGCCGCAGGCCGCTGGTGGCGAGACGCGTTCGCGGGCACACTGGCTGCGAGTCAAGCCGTTTGCGTGGTCTGAAGAGGCGGTACTCCT
Source organism: Betaproteobacteria bacterium (assembly GCA_031411635.1). GTDB lineage: Bacteria > Pseudomonadota > Gammaproteobacteria > Burkholderiales > Burkholderiaceae_C > Pseudaquabacterium. The sequence goes on along the minus strand of JANOBL010000516.1, from coordinate 1,636 downwards.
TGCGGTGATCTCCAGCACCACCACCCACCGGGGCCGGCGGCCCGCCAGTCCCGGAACCCGAGAAAATGCCGTCTGTCCATGCGAGCGCTCAAGACCTATATCGTCGAAGACAGCCCGGTGATCCGAGAAAACCTGATCGCGACGCTGGAAGAGTTGGTGCCGGTCGAGGTGGTCGGCACGGCCGAGGATGAAGCCACCGCGCTGCAATGGCTGTTGCGGCCACAGCACCCGGTGGACCTGGTGATCATCGACATCTTCCTGAAAGGCGGCTCGGGCCTGGGCGTGCTGCGCGCCGCCAGCGCGATGCCGAAGCCCGCCAAGCTGGTGGTGCTGAGCAACTACGCCACGGTGGACATGCGGAAAAAATGCCTGGCGCTGGGCGCCGACAAGGTGTTTGACAAATCCACCGACATCGACGCGCTGATCGCCTATTGCAGTGACTTGACAGTGGCACGCGGCGCGGCGGCCGAAGGCCACAGCCTGGGCGGCTGATGCCCGTGGCAAGCGCAACCGCAATCACAAAAGCAGACGCTACTGGATCAAACCGTTTTTCAGCGCGTAATAGGTCAGGTCGCTGTTGGATGCAAGCTGCATCTTCTCCATCACCCGGGTGCGGTAGGTGCTGACGGTCTTGACACTGAGCGACATGCTCTCGGCCAGGTGGCCGATGGTCTCGCCCTTGGCCAGGCGCAAAAACACTTGCAGCTCACGCTCGGAGAGGTGCTCGTGAAGCGGCTTGTCGTCGCCCCGGCTCAGGCCTTCGGCCAACTGCTCGGCCACACCCGGGGTGATGTACTTGCGGCCGCGGTACACGGTGCGGATCGCCTTGACGATGTCCTCGGGGTCGCAGTCTTTGTTCAGGTAACCGGCCGCACCCTGGCGCAGCAAGGTGGTGGCGTAATGCGCCTCCGGAAACCCGCTCAAGATCAGCACAGGCAGGTCAGGCGCGCGGGCCTTGATCGCGGCCAGCGCATCAACCCCGCTCTGGTCGGGCATCGAGATGTCCATCACGATCACATCCACCTCGGCCTTGCGCACGATGTCGATCGCATCGCGGCCGTTGGCGGCCTCGGCCACCACCTCAAAATCAAGCTGGTCGGCAAAAAACTGGCGCAGGCCGGCACGCACCATGGCATGGTCGTCAACGATGGCAATTCGAATCATGGGAGGGCCCTCCTTCAGGTCGATGATCCCATCATTTGTGCCCAGGTGCCGCGATGAAGCTGCTGGCCGTGGCCCGGCAAAGCCCGGTGGTGCTGTTGCTGGCGGTGGCGGCGGCGCTGCTGATGGTGCTGATCAGCGAAACCGCCTACCGCCAATCGGTGACCAAGATCGAGCAGGTAACAGCGATGCGCGCCGCGCACAGCGAGCTGCAGGCGCTGGAGCGCCACATGCTGGACGCCGAGAGCGGCCAGCGTGGCTACCTGCTGACCAGCCGCGCCGAGTACCTGCAGCCCTACAAATCCGCACTGCGCGGCATTGCCGAAGCCTTTGGCGCGCTGGACGGCTACTACGGCAGCGCTGCAACCACCCAGCCCGGCTTGCAGCAGTTGCACACCGCCGTGGAGGCCAAGCTGTCCGAGCTGGCGCTGACCTTGCGGCTGCACGACGAAGGCAAGGCCACTGCGGCCAATGC
>JANOBL010000515.1:0-2539 GCA_031411635.1 Betaproteobacteria bacterium | reverse complement strand
TGCCGATCAGCGTGGGCCTGGCCTGGCCCGAGCGGGCCGCCTCGGGCGCCGATCGGCTGGATTTTCTGTCGCTGAAGGCGCTGACCTTCGAGCCCGCCGATGCCGGGCGCTTCCCGGGCCTGGGCCTGGCCTGGGATGCTTTGCGTGGCCCCGAGGGCAGCACCACGGTACTGAATGCCGCCAACGAGGTGGCGGTGGCGGCCTTCCTGGCCGGCACGCTGCGTTTTACCGACATCCACCGGATCAACGCCGGCACGGTCTCGGCGCTGATCCCGGCCGCGGCCGATGCCGCTTCGCTGGACGACTTGCTGGCGCTGGACGCCCGCGCCCGTTGCCTGGCCCAGGCCTTGAGCCAGGAGTGCCAACGATGATCACCACGGTGCTGGCCTTTTTGCTCACCTTGGGCGTGCTGATCATCGTGCACGAGTACGGCCACTACCGGGTGGCGGTGGCCTGTGGTGTCAAGGTGCTGCGCTTTTCCATCGGCTTTGGCCGGGTGATCTGGCGCCATCAAAAGTCGCCCGATCACACCGAGTTTGTGCTGTCGGCGCTGCCGCTGGGCGGTTATGTGCGCATGCTTGACGAGCGTGAAGGCGTGGTGCCGGCGGCCGAGCTGGGCCAGGCCTTCAACCGCAAATCGCTATGGCGGCGCACCGCCATCGTGGCGGCGGGCCCGCTGGCCAATTTGTTGCTGGCGGTGCTGCTGTACGCCGGATCGCACTGGATCGGCATTGACGAACCCAAGGCCGTGCTCAGCTCCCCGGTGGCCGGCAGCCTGGCCGAGCGTGCCGGCATGCGCTCGGGCGATTGGGTGCAGGCCTGGCAGGACGCCGATGGCCAGTGGGTGGCGGTGCGCTCGCTCAGTGATTTGCGCTGGCAGATGACCCAGCATTTGCTCAATGGCGAGGCGCTGGCCTTGCAGCTCAGCGACGCCGCCGGCCGGGGCCGGCGCCAGTTGCGGCTGGGGCTGGACGAACTGGGCCCGCAGGAGTTGGACGCCGCGCTGATGAAGCGCATCGGCCTGGGCGCGGCCTTCAGCGAGCCGGTGCTGGGGGAGGTCAAGGCCGGTGGCCCGGCCGCCGCGCAGAACCTGCAAAAGGGCGACCGGGTGCTGCAGGTGGACGGCCAGCCGGTGGTAGATGCCCAGGCCTTGCGGGATCGCATCCGCGGCGCGATCAAGGACGGTGCTGCCCAGGCCATGTTGTGGCAGGTGCAGCGCAACAGCCAGGTGTTTGAGGTCACGATCACACCCCGGCTGGTGCGTGACGGCGAGCACAGCGTGGGCCGCATCGATGCGTTTGTCGGCACACCGCCGATGCTGGTCAAGGTGCAGCTCGGCCCGCTGGACGGCCTGACCCAAGGCGTGGCCCGCACCTGGGAGGTTTCAGCGCTGACGGTGCGCATGATGGGCCGCATGCTGATCGGCCAGGCCTCGCTGAAGAACCTCAGTGGCCCGCTGACGATTGCCGATGTGGCCGGCCAATCGGTGCAGCAAGGCTTGGCGTACTACCTCGGTTTTCTGGCCCTGGTCAGTGTCAGCCTGGGGGTGTTGAACCTGCTGCCGCTGCCGATGCTCGATGGTGGGCACCTGATGTATTATCTTTTCGAGGGTCTGACCGGCCGCCCGGTCTCTGATCGCTGGCTCGCGCGCTTGCAGCGCGGTGGCATCGCAGTCTTGCTGCTGATGATGTCGGTGGCCCTCTTCAACGATGTTGCCCGCTTGCTGGGCCTGCAATAAAACCCCACCGATGCCCTCTTTCTCTGTCGATCGCTCGTTTCGCCCTGCATTTGCCATCGTGGCCCTGGCCGCCACGCTGGCCGCCCCGGCCGCCCGCGCTGTCGAGCCCTTTGTATTGCAGGACATCCGCGTCGAGGGCCTGCAGCGCACCGATCCGGGTACCGTGTTTGCAGCCTTGCCGTTCCGCGTTGGCGACACCTACTCCGACGAAAAAGCCGCTGCGGCGCTGCGTGCGCTGTTTGCCACCGGCCTGTTCAAGGATGTGCGCATCGAGATCGATGGCCGCGTTGCGGTGGTGGTGGTTGAAGAGCGGCCGGTGATCGAGGCGGTCAGCTTTGTCGGCCTGAAAGAGTTTGACAAAGACACGCTGGTCAAGTCGCTGAAGGACGCCGGCATCGGCGAGGGCCTGCCGTTTGACCGCGCCTTGATCGACCGTGCCGAGCAGGAGATCAAGCGCCAGTACCTGTCGCGCAGCCTGTACGGCGCCGAGGTGGTGACCACGATCACCCCGACCGAGCGCAACCGGGTCAATGTCAGCTTCACGATGACCGAGGGTGATGCGGCGCGCATCCGCGAGATCCGCATCGTCGGCGCCCAGGTGTTTTCCGAGGGCACGCTCACCGGGCTGATGGACCTGACCACCAGCGGCTGGCTGACCTGGTACACCAAGAACGACCGCTATTCCCGCGCCAAGCTCAATGCCGACCTCGACACCTTGCGTGCGTACTACCTGAACCGGGGCTACCTGGAGTTCAACATCGAGAGCGCCCAGGTCACGATCTCGCCCGACAAGCAGGACAT
>JANOBL010000514.1:0-6460 GCA_031411635.1 Betaproteobacteria bacterium | reverse complement strand
GCGCGATGACGCACTCGGGCCAGGTGCAGCGCTGGGACGACGCCGGTTTGCAGGGCCCGGTGCTGGACAAACATTCCACCGGCGGTGTGGGCGACAAGGTCAGCCTGGAGCTGGCGCCGATCGTCGCGGCCTGTGGCGGCGTGGTGCCGATGGTCTCGGGCAGGGGCCTGGGCCATACGGGTGGCACCTTGGACAAGATGCAGTCGCTGCCGGGTTACCGGATCGACCCATCACCGCAGCAACTGCGCCAGGTGCTGCGTGATGCCGGCTGCGCCATCATTGGCGCCAGCGCGGCGGTGGCGCCGGCCGACCGCCGGCTGTACGCGATCCGCGATGTCACCGCCACGGTGGAATCGCTGCCCTTGATCACCGCCAGCATCCTCAGCAAAAAGCTGGCGGCCGGGCTGCAAGGCCTGGTGATGGACGTCAAGCTGGGCAATGGTGCGTTCATGACCGGGCTGGACGATGCCCGTGCGCTGGCCCGCAGCCTGGTGGATGTGGCCAGCGGCGCCGGCCTGCCGTGCCAGGCGCTGATCACCGACATGAACCAGGTGCTGGGCCACAGCGCCGGCAATGCGCTGGAGGTGGCCGAGAGTGTGGCGTTTCTCACCGGTGCGGCGCAGGAGCCGCGTTTGCTGGAAGTAACCCTGGCCTTGGCCGCGCTGATGCTGCACGGCGGGGGCCTGGCGCCTGGCTTGGCGGCAGCGCGTGCCCAGGCGCAGGCTGCGCTGGGCAGTGGCCGCGCGGCGGAGTGTTTTGCCCGCATGGTGGCGGGCCTGGGCGGTCCGGCGGATGTGTTGACGGACACCCGCTTGACCAGCGCGCCGGTGCAGCTTGACCTGGCTGCGCCACGTGCCGGTGTGCTGGCGGCGATGGACACCCGGGCCATCGGCTTGGTGGTGGTGGCGCTGGGCGGTGGCCGGCGCCGCGCCAGCGATGCGGTGGATGCGCGGGTTGGCTTGTCGCTGGTGCAGCCGCTGGGCACCGCGCTGCGTGCGGGCGACCCGCTGCTGCGGGTGCATGCGGCGGATGCCGATACCGCTCAAGCTGCTTGTTTGGCGTTGCGGGCGGCGATCTGCATTGGCGATGCCGCGCCGGCCGTCGGGCCGGTGGTTGTCGAAACGATCCTCGCTTGATGCCACCCTCACCCCAACCCTCTCGCGCCAGCGGGAGGGGGCCAAATCAGACCGGTGCCGCCGCCAGCCCCTGCGCCACAGCCACCCGGTAAGCGCTGGGCGACAAGCCGCAGCGCCGGGTAAAAAAGCGGCTGAAGTAGCCCGCGTCGTCAAAGCCCAGCGCCTGGCCCACCTCGGCCACCGGCGCGGCGCTGTAGCCCAACAGCCGGCGGGCCTCCAGCAGCATCCTTTCATGCGCCAGGTCCAGCGCGGACAAGCCGGCCACCGCGCGGCAGGCCCGGCTCAGGTGGTCCACCGACACGCCCAGCGCCTGGGCGTAAAACGACAGCGGTGGATGGCGCTGGAAATGCAGCTCCAGCAGCGCGCGGTAGCGCTGCACCAAGGTGTCGCGCAAAGCCTGGCGCTGCTCGTTGGCGGCCGGCACCGTGGCCTGGCGCAAAAACCACAGCGCCAATAACAGCACCTGGGCCCGCAAGGCCTCGCTGCGGCCCGGCCTGGCGTTGTTGAACTCGTCCGCCAGCGCGGCAAACAGCGCCAGCACTTGGTAAGTCCGGTCGGCGTCAAGCGCCGGGCCCAGCACCAGCGATTGCGCCAAGCGTGCGCCCAGCACCGGCGCATTGCCCAGGCCGGCGCGCAATGCGGCGCTGGGCACCGTCACCTGCTGGCCAACGCTGTCGGGCGCGTAGTCAAAACCATGCACCGCGCCGGCGGCCAGCATCAGCCCGGCTGGCGCCTGCAGCCGGTGCACCACGCCGTCGATGGTGGCCACCACCGCGCCCTGCGATAACCACTGCAACTGGTGCAAGCCCTCGTGCCGGTGCGGCGGGATGGCCCATTGGTGCAAGGCGCCGCGCAGCGCAATCGTCTCAAAGTGCAGGCAATCGTCGGGCTGGTCGTGCCGCACCTCGCGGAACGGCACGGCCAGTGGGGCGACGGCGTTGCGTAGCGGTATGTGCATGGCAGGCCGGAAATCTACTGGCCTGGCCCCGATTCGTCCATGTGTATTTGCCCGCTGCCTGCCTACAGTCTGGCCACGCCAGCGATGGCCAAGAACTGTTTTTGGAGATTAGCCATGATGATGCAACGCCGAACCCTGCTTCAACAAGCCGCCGCGCTGGCCACCACCGGCGGCCTGGTGCAGTCCACCTGGGCCCAACCGGCCGGCACCGCGGTGATCTGGTCGGGGTTTCCGTCCGGCGGGTTGGGCGACCAGGTTACCCGGCCGCTGATCGACAAGCTGCGCGGCAAATACCCGGCCACTTTTGTGCTGGACAGCAAGCCCGGCGCCGGGGCGCGTATCGCGGTGGATTTTGTCAAGCGTGCTGCCGCCGACGGCAGCACCTTGCTGCAAACGCCGTCGTCGCCGATGACGCTGTACCCGCATCTCTACAAAAAGCTCACCTACGATCCGCTGACCGACTTTGCCGCCATCACGCCGCTGGTGGAGTACTGTTTTTCGTTCACCGCCGGGCCCGGCCTGCCGGCCGAGGTCAAGACCGTGGCCGATTACCTGGCCTGGGCCAAGGCCAACCCGGCCCAGGCCAATTACGGCATCCCGGCGGCCGGCTCGGCGCTGCACTTTGCCGGCATGCTGCTCACCCGCGCCAGTGGCCTGGATTTGAAGAGCATCCCTTACCGTGGCGGCGGCCCGCTGCTGCAGGATTTGCTGGGCGGCCAGGTGCCGGTCAGCTTCAACGTGGTCAGCGAGGTGGCGCCGCATGTCAAGGCCGGCCGTTTGCGCTCGCTGGCCGTTACCAGCGGCCAGCGCTGGCCCGGGCTGGAGGCCGTGCCGACCTTTGTCGAACAGGGCTTCAAGGACATCGTCTTCACCGAATGGCTGGGCTGGTTTGCGCCTGCCAAGACACCGGCCGACCTGGTGCAGCGCCTCAACAGCGCGGTGCGCGAGGCCATGGCCGGGCCCGAGATGGTGGAGGTGGTGGCCAAGCTGGGCCTGCGTGCACGCACTGCCAGCCCGGTCGAGTTTGCCGCGATGGTCAAGGCCGACCTTGACCGCTGGGCGCCGGTGGTCAAGGCCACCGGCTTCACCGCGGAAGAGTGACGATGCTGCAACTCACAGGCGCGCAGGCGCTGGTCCGGCTGCTGGCGGCCGAGGGTGTGCCGTTTGCGTTTGGCATCGTCGGCGGCAAGCTGGCGCCGCTGCTGCACGCAATCTCGCAACAAACAGCGCTGCGTTTTGTCGGTGTGCGGCACGAGGCTGCCGGCCCGATGATGGCCGCCGCTGCGTTTGCCGGCGCCGGCAAGCTGTGCGTTGCGCTGGCCGAGATGGGCCCGGGCGCGCTGAACCTGGCTGGCGGGCTGGGCATGGCCTTCAACAACAACCTGCCGCTGCTGGCGATCACCACCAACCAGCACCGCGCCGCCGCCTACCCGCACAGCGGCATGTTCATGGACCTGGATGCACGCGCGCTGCTGGCGCCGATCACCAAGTGGAACGCCGTGGTGCACGATGGCCGCCGCCTGCCCGAGCTGTTGCGCACTGCGGTGCGCCAAGCCTTGAGCGGCCGGCCGGGGCCGGTGCACCTGGACATTCCGCAGGATGTGTTGAGCGGCAAGCTGGAGTTTGCCGACGATGAGTTTGACGTGGCGCCCGGCCGCTACCGGGCCTTGACCGGCGCCCGCCCGACGGCGGAGGCGGTGCAGGCCGCAGCAGCCTTGTTGTGCCATGCCAAACGCCCGCTGATCGTGGCCGGCGGCGGCGTGGTGGCCAGTGGTGATGCGGCGGTGGCCGGTGTGCGGGAGCTGGCCGCCAGGCTGGGTGCGCCAGTGCTGCCCACGCAGATGGCGCTGGGCGTGGTGGCCAGCAGCAGCCCGCATTTCATCGGCCATGGGGGTTTGATTGCCGGTGAGCCGGTGCAACAGGCGCTGGCCCAGGCCGATGTGATCCTCAGCGTGGGTTGCCGCTGGTCGTCGTGGATGTGGGACGAGCACGGCCCGTTGGCGCGTCGGTCGCACAAGCTGATCAACATCAACACCGACCCGTCGGCGCTGGGTGCGCCGGCCTTGCACGAGGTGGCGATGCTGGCCGATGCGGCGCTGGCGCTGGCCGATCTGTTGCTGGCATTGAAAGACGGTGCTGCACCCCAGGGTGAGCCTGGTTGGTTGCCTGGCCTGCAAACCCAGCGCGCAAATTACGCGGCCAAACTCGATGCCCTGGCCGATGACAGCGGCCCGGTGATGCACCCGGCCGCGCTGGCGCGCGCGGTGGCCGCAGCGCTGCCGGCAGACGCACTGGCCACCTACGACGGCGGCCACACCACCTTCTGGAGCAACGATTTCACATCGGTGCAAACCGTGCGCACCCGGCTGCACGAGCCCGGCATGAGCCAACTCGGTTTTGGCCTGCCGGCGGCGCTGGCCTGGCAGTTGCTGCACCCGGGCCGGCCGGTGTTCAATATCACCGGCGATGGCTCATTCGGCTTCACCTTGAACGAGCTGGACACCGCCCGCCGGCTGGGCCTGCCCGTGGTCACGGTGGTCCACAACAACGCCGCATGGGGCATCATCCGCCAGGGCCAAACCAAGCAGTTTGGCTTTGAGTTGGGCAGTGGGCTGGAGGGCACTGACTACGCGGCCATCGCCAAGGGCTTTGGCTGTTATGGCGAGACAGTGCACCAGCCGCAAGACGTGGCGCCGGCCATCGGGCGGGCCTTGGCCTCGGGCCTGCCTGCGGTGCTGGATTGCATCACCCACTTTGTGCCGCATCCGGCGTCGCCGGGTTTTGGCAGCATGAACCGCTATGGGTTCGAGGCCTTGACGCGTGGCCCAAAGCCGTCCTGAACCGGCGCCGGCGCCTCGCGCATCAACACGTCGCACAAGAACTCGGCCGCCGGTGTCATCGGCAGGCCCTGCCGCGTGACCAGCACCACCGATGGCGCCGGCAACAACTCACGCACCTTGATGGTATGCAGCGCATTGCGGGTGAGGTGAAACTCACTCCACTGCACCGGCAGCATCGCCAGCATGTCGCTGTGTGCCAATGCCACCATCAACGACAACGCGGTACGGGCCTGCAGCATCACCCGGGGCGGCGGCAACCCGTATTGCGCAAACAACTGTTGCAGATCGTGCTCGGCGATGTAGTCGATCGAGGTGGTGGCCCAGTCGGCATCGGCCAGCGCCTTGAGTGAGCGCACGCGCGCCAGCGCATGGCCTTGCCGGCACACCACGGTACGCGTGTTGTCAAACAGCTTTTGCACCACCAGCCCCGGTGCCGGTGCCTGGCGCGGTGCGGCGCCCAAATAAAAATCGATGCTGCCGGTGCGCAGCCGCTCTTCCAGATCAGGAAACAGGCCTTCGATCAACTGCAGCCGCACCCCCGGATAGCGGGCGCGGAACGCCGGCAGCGCACGCGGCAGCATGCCCACGTGCGGCATGATCGACAGGCCGGCCATCACTGCGCCCTGGTCGTCGCCCATGCCTTGCGTTATCTCGTCGCGCGCGCGCCGCAGCTCGTGCACCACCGCGCTGGCACGCTGGTGAAACAAGCGGCCCATCGGCGTCAAGGCCATGCCTTGTGACGCCCGCAAGAACAGCGTGCAGCCCAGGTCTTTTTCCAGCGCGCGGATGCTGCGTGTCAGCGCCGGCTGCGGCATGTTCAAACGCCGCGCCGCCGAGCGCAGGCTGCCATGCTCGACGATCGCCACCATGTGCTGCAACTGGTCGAGTTTCATCGCTGGCCGCTCAGCATTGCGGGTGATTGAGGGTATTTGCCGGGAATGGCAAAACCGAATCGCGGCGCCGATTTTGGCATCTTCTTTGCATCATCGGCCTTACCTACATTGCGCTCCAGGCGACGGGCCTTGCACCCGCCGCAGCCCCACCGGAGCGAGACATGAGCCGATTCAATACCCGCCGCAGCTTGCCGCGCTGCAGCCTGGCCAGCATGGCAACGCTGGCGCTGGCCGCACTGGCAAACACCGCCCAGGCCCAGGCCCAATCCCAATCTCAGGCCTGGCCCAGCAAACCCATCAAGCTGATCGTGCCGGCGGCGGCCGGCGCCGCGCCCGATGTGGTGGCCCGGCTGATGGCCGACAAACTGGGCGCGCTGTGGGGCCAGACGGTGATCGTGGACAACAAGCCGGGTGCCGGTGGCATCCCGGGCATGTCGGCGCTGGCACGCTCGGCCAACGATGGCTACACACTGGGTTTTGTGCCGGCGGCGATGGCCACGATCACGCCGCTGGTCTACAAGAACCCGCAGTTCAACCTGGATGCCGATCTGGCGGCGGTGGCCATCGTCGGCACCAGCCCGCTGCTGCTGGTCACCCAGGCCGGCAGCAACATCAAGACGCTGGCTGATCTGG
>JANOBL010000513.1:0-17218 GCA_031411635.1 Betaproteobacteria bacterium | reverse complement strand
AGTGCTGCATGCCGCGCGACTTCACCACATACAGGCCACGGTTGCGCTCGCCGCCGATCTCCATGTCACGCACCAGCAGCCAGGTGTCGATCAGCGACGAGACGGCCACGTCCGTTTGCGCGATCAACGCTTCCGTGGTGCTGAGGCTGGTAAAGAATGCCGTGATCTGACGGACTTTCAGCGCATCGACCAGGCGCAGCAGCATGCGTCGCACATCGTTTTCGTTGCCCACGGCGACGAAGCTGCTGAGCGGGTCGATGACAACCGACTGCGGGTCGAAGCTTTGGATCACCCGCAGCATCGTGGCCAGGTGCATTTCCAGGCCCGAGAGAGTGGGCCGGGCGGCGTGAAACCTGAGCAAGTCCTGCTCGACCAAGGGGCCCAGGTCAAGGCCGATCGAGCGCATGTTGCGCATCACCTGGTTGGCCGACTCTTCGAAGGTGAAGAAGATCACCCGCTCACCGCGCCGGCATGCGGCTGCGGCAAAGTGCGCTGCCAAGCTGGTTTTGCCGGTGCCCGCGGTGCCGGACGCCAGCACGCTGCTGCCCTTGAAATAGCCCTCGCCACCCAGCATGGCGTCCAGTTCGGGCACGCCACTGCTGACACGCAGGCTGCTGGCCTCGTGTTGCAAACCAACCGAGGTGATGGGCAGCACCGAGATGCCGGCCGAATCGATCAGGAACGGGTATTCGTTGGTGCCATGCGTCGAGCCGCGGTACTTGACAACGCGCAGGCGGCGCGACGACACCATGTCAACCACACGGTGGTCGAGCAGGATGACGCAGTCGGACACGTACTCTTCGAGGCCCTGCCGCGTCAGCGCCCCTGGCTCGCCGCCACGCTCGCCGGTGACGATGGCTGTTATCTGCCTGTCCTTCAGCCAGCGGAACAGCCGCCTGACTTCAGCACGCAGCACGGCCGGATTCGGCAGGCCCGAAAACAGCGATTCGATGGTGTCGAGCATGACCCGCCTGGCGCCGATGCGGTCGATCGCATGCCCGAGGCGGATGAACAGGCCCTCGAGATCGAAATCGCCGTACTGCTCGACCTCGCTGCGCTCGATCCGCACAAAATCGATCGCAAGCAGCTTTCTGGCAACCAGGTCGTCAAGGTTGAAGCCCAGCGAGGCAACGTTCTGGGTGAGGTCGGCGGCTGTTTCTTCAAAGGCCATGATGACACCGGGCTCGCCAAAGCGCAGTGCGCCGTGGATCAGAAACTCGATGCCCAGCAGCGTCTTGCCGCAACCCGGCCCACCGCAAACCAGCGTGGGCCGTCCCTGCGGCAGGCCGCCTCCGGTCAACTCGTCCAGGCCCTGGATGCCCGTGCGCGATTTGGCAAGTTGATGGCTGGATGACATGGCGTGAAACGGCCTCCGTTACAGCGGATGCAAGGTGCCTGGACTTCCGATGGGCACGCTACGTAACAGCCGTCATCGCGAACGGATCGATCGGGCGCTTCGACAGCCAGGTGACTGTCGGCACGGCAAGTCTTGGCACCATCTTGCTGCGTTGTGGCAACGTGGCCGCCAGCTTGTTCTCGTGCACCTCTTGCATAGGCGGTGCCGCATGCAGTATGCGCCACATGCCCGAGCACCATGCTGCGGATTTTGCGGCGCCGGTGCGGCGACCAGTCGCGCTTGCCGCTTCACACAGACTTTAGGCCCGCCGCCCAGGCCGCCAGGATAGGCACCGCTTCGGCGGCCAGATGCTGCTCGGCCGGCGGCTGGCGCAAGGCCAGCGGCGCGCCTGCCTCGGCGCGCAACTCGTGCACGTCAACCGGCTGGCGCGATGCCACCGGCAAACCGCCCAAGGCCGCATCCGATTGGTCCAGCGACGCGGCATAAAACAGCTTGCGGATGCCGACCAGATGCATCGCCGCCACGCACAGCGCGCAAGGCTCGCACGAGGTGTAAAGCTCGCAGCCCGCCAGGCTGACACTGCGCAGGCGACGGCAGGCATCGCGGATGGCCTCGATCTCGCCATGCGAGGTGGGATCGAAGTGGGCCAGCGCGTGGTTGAAGCCCTCGCCCACCACCTGGCCGTCCCGCACCACCACCGCGCCAAAGGGCTCGGTGCCGGGTGTGTGCAGCGCCTTCGCCGACAGCGCCAGCGCCTGTTTCATGAAAATCTCTTGGTACACCCATTGCTCCAGACGCCGACGTGATCGGTGGCGCGGGGGCATTTTGCGGCAGCGATGAGCAGCGTGCCAGGTGCCGAGCGAGGTGCACGCCGTGCACCACCAGCGCACGCTTTTGTGGCACGCTTTTGTGGCACGCTTCCTGCGTCCGCCAACGTTGCGCAACCCAAAACAGGAGATGACGATGATGAATTTTGTCCGGTCAGCCAGCCGCCTGGTGCTGGCCTTGTCGGTGCTGTTTGCCACCCAGGCGATGGCGGAGGACTGGCCGCAGCGGCCGCTGAAGCTGGTGGTGCCGTTTCCGCCCGGTGGCACCGCCGACATCGTCGGCCGTTTGATCTCGCAGCCGCTGGCCGAACAGTTGAAACAATCGGTGATCATCGAGAACCGGCCCGGTGGTGGCACCACCATCGGTGCCAAGGCGGTGCTGACTGCCAATGACGGCTTCCACACGCTGATGGTGTCCAACAGTGCACCGATCGCGATCGCGCCGTTTCTGTTCGACAAACCGCCTTACGACCCGGTCAAGGATTTCACCCATGTGTTTTACATCGGCTCGGTGGCCAACGCGTTTTTTGTCGCGTCACCGCTGCCGGTGAACAACTGGGACCAGTTGGTGGGGTGGATCAAGGCCTCGAAAGATCCGGTGCCGTTTGGCTCAGGCGGTGGTGGCTCGATCGGCCACATCGTCGGTGAGATGTTCAAGGCGCAGCTTGGCCTGAAGATGGAGCACATCCCGTACAAGGGCTCGGCGCCGATGTTCCAGGACATGCTGGGCGGGCAACTCAGCCTGGGCGTCAATACGCTGCCCGAGGTGTGGGAGTTTGCCAAGCAAGGCAAGCTGCGGGTGATTGCACTCACATCGACCAAGCGGCCCAAGATTGCACCCAACATCCCGCTGGTGGCAGAGCTGGGGTATCCGCAACTCGTGGCCGAGAACTTTGTCGGCATTTCGGCACCTGCCGGCATGCCGGCGCCGGCGGTGGCCAAGCTGCACGCAGCGCTGACCAAGGTGTTGTCAGACCCGGCGCTGGCGGCGCGGCTGGAGGACTTTGGCTTTGTGCTTGGCAAGATGACGACCCCCGAGTTCCAGGGCTATGTCAGTAAACAGGTCAGCGATTTCCAGCCGGCGGTAAAGGCCTCCGGCGCAAAGCTCTGAGGAGAGCCAGCGATGCCAGGCATATCCATCCATGTGGTTGACGTGGTGCGCGGCGAGCCAGCGATCGGTCTGCGGGTGCAGGTGAATGCGCTGGTGGACGGGCTGGCAGCCACCGAAGTGGGCGCCGGGCCGGTGGGCGCCGACGGCCAGGTGGATCACCCGATGGTGCGTGGCACCGGCGTGCACACCGGCGTGCACGAGGTGTTGCTGCGGGTGGCGGATTTCTACCGGGCACGCGACGGCCAGCAGCGCACCGAAACCGCGTTCATCGAAGTGGCCTCGTTCCGCTTCACGGTGGGCAATCTGGACGAGCATTACCACCTGCCGTTCAAGATTTCGCCATGGGGGCTGTCGGTCTGGCGTGGCCGGTGATTGGGCGGTGATTGGGCGTTGATTGCGCGTCGATCTGGCGTTGATCGCAGGCACAGTGATGTTTTGGGCCTGTAGCCGCGCCGCCGGCTAAGCGCGCCACCCGCCCCGCTGTCGGACAGCATCCCGTTTGGCGCCAATGTGTGCCAACGCACGGACCCAGCAGGGGCCATGCCGCCACGCTGTGGTTTGAGGCCCGTGGCCAGTGCTGGTATCGCACCGCACACCGATCGGGCCCCGCCTTTCATGGACGGACCCGCAATGACTCAATCCCCCAAGCTCCCGCTGCGCCGCAGCGTCAAAAACACCGTGCTTTGCGCTGCCGCACTTGCGCTGGTGGCCTGCGCCAGCACACCGCCACCCACGGCCCAGTTGGCGGTATCCACCGCCGCGGTGGCCAATGCCGTGGGGGCCGGTGGTGTTGAGCTTGCACCGGCCGAAATGGCGCTGGCCCGCGACAAGCTGAACCGTGCCAACCTGGCGCTGGCCGCCAAGGACAACGACGGCGCGCTGGCGCTGGCGCAACAGGCCCAGGCCGATGCGCAGTTGGCGGCCGCCAAGGCCGAATCGGCCAAGGCCCGCAAATCGGCCGAGGCCGTGCAAGAGGCCAGCCGCGTATTGCGCGAAGAGTTGGCCCGCAAGACGCGTTGATAGAGCCCGCTGATACGCCTATCCCAAGCCAACCCAAACCGGACACCACCATGAACCAATTCCATCGCGCCACCCTCACCGTGTTTGCCGCCGCCGTGCTGTCGGCCTGCAGTTCGGTGCCCGCCAGCAACAGCTTGCTGGACCAGGCCCGCATCGATTACCGCAACGCCCAGGCCAGCACGCAAACCCAAACCCTGGCGTCCACCGAACTGAAGCTGGCCGCCGATGCACTGGCCCGTGCCGAGGCGGCCTACGCGCGGCGTGACGACACAACCCAGGTCAACCAGCTTGCCTACCTGGCCCGCCAAAGCGTGGCGCTGGCGCAGGAAACCGCCAGCCGCAAGGTGGCGGAAACCACGGTGGCCGAGGCTGCCGCCACCCGCGACCAACTGCGGCTGGCGGCACGCACCAGCGAAGCCGATGCGGCCGGCCAGACGGCGGCAGTGGCCAAGCGCGATGCGACGGCCTCACAGCAGCAGGCCGAGGCAGCGCAGCGTCAATCGGCATCGTCACAGCAGCAGGCGGCCATGTCGCAGCAGCAGGCCACCGCCGCGCAACAGCAAGCGGGTGATGCCGAGCGCCGCAACGCCATGCTGGAAACCCAGTTGCGTGACTTGAATGCCAAGAAAACCGAGCGCGGCATGGTGATCACGATCGGCGATGTGCTGTTTGACACCAACCAGGCGCAGCTCAAGTCAGGCAGCCTGCGCAACATCGAGCGGCTGGGTGGGTTTTTGAAGGCCTACCCGCAGCGCAAGGCCGCAATCGAGGGCTATACCGACAGCACCGGCAGCGACAGCTTGAACCTGGCGCTGTCCGGCCGCCGCGCCGATGCGGTGGGCACCGCCCAGCAGGGCATGGGTGGGGCCGGCAGCCAGGTGGGCGCGCAGGGGTATGGGGAGACCCACCCGGTGGCCGGCAACGACAGCGCCGGTGGGCGCCAGATGAACCGCCGGGTGGAGATCGTGTTGTCGGACGACAGCGGCGTCATCGCGCCGCGTTGAGCGGCAACCACCGCCTGTTCAGTTGAACCAACGCCGCGCTAACTGAACAAGCGCCGCGCCGCGGGCGACCCGGCCGCCAGATCACGCGACAGCAGCGCCGCGTACAGGGTGGCCAGGTCGTTGCCGATGCTGGCAAACGCATGCAAGGTGATGGGCCGGCCGCCGTCGTCGATCATCGCGGCGTCCATCTCGGCGGCCAGCAAGCGGGCGGCGCCGTGCCAGGCCGGAAACGGCTCGGCGGCCTCGGGCGTCTGCGGCACGTCCAGCGACAACTGCACTTCACGCACCGCCGCGGTGGCTGGGTCCTCGGACAAGGCCACCTGCTGGTCAAACGCCAGCACCAGCACTGGCGGCGAGCTGTCATCCACCCCCGGCATCACCAGCCGGCCCGGCAGCACGCCGGGGATGAAGCCATGGCGTGCCGCACACTGCTGCAGATAGCCCAGGCTCCAGGCCGCGCCGTTGGCACGCAAGGTGAGCGACAACTGGGCATCGTGGTCGCTGGCAAAAGCATCCAGCTCGCGCGCGCGGGCCACCACGTCCAGCATGTCGGGCAGCTCGGCCATCGCGCCCACGCCCTCGGCAAAGCTCTGCAGCTTTTGCACAAACTCCGAGTATTCGATCTCGTTCAGCGCGCCGTTGCGGTTGGCCATCTGCACCCCCGCCTGGAACTCGCGGTAGCGCTGGCCGGCAGCGGGCAACTCCCACTCGCCGCTGCCGGCGTTGAGGCCTTCGATCAAAAACGGCTTGGTGCCAGCGCGGCGCGACGGTGGCAAATGCAACAGCGCCAGCTCGCCGGTCACCGGCGCCTCCAGCGCCAGCGTGGCGATGGCGTCGATCAGCGGATCGAGCCGGGCGGTTTTGCGCGGTGCTGCGGGGCGCAGCTCGTTGGGTACCGTGTCGAGGCCACCATCGGCATCGCGGTGCGGGTGTTGACCGGCGTTGTCTGCCAAGCCTTGCTGCGCGGTGGTCAACGACGGCTCCACCCGCGCATCCTGGGCTTCGTCGGCCTGGCGTGGACTGGCTTTGCGCGCGCTCCAAAAGCCTTGCAGCAGCACACCGGCCAGCACCACGCCACCCACGGCTACCAGGCCTTCAGTGAGAGTGATGTTCATGCAGCCTCCCGCCGGGCCGAGGATGCCGCCCCCTCGGGGGGCTGAGCCCGCACCGAGCGAGCGCCTGCGCGCTCGCGAGTGGCTGGCGAAGGCCATCCGGCATGCAGGCCGGATGGCAGCGAACGAATGTGAGCGTGGGGGCTGTTCATGCTGCGACCAAGCCAACAGCAGCTTCCATGTCCACCGCCACGATGCGCGATACGCCCTGCTCTTGCATCGTCACCCCAATCAGTTGTTCGGCCATTTCCATCGCGATCTTGTTGTGGCTGATGAACAGAAACTGCGTGCCCTTGCTCGACATCTCGGTCACCAGCCGGGCATAGCGCTCGGTATTGGCATCGTCCAGCGGCGCGTCCACCTCGTCCAGCAGGCAAAACGGCGCCGGGTTGAGAAGGAAGATCGCAAACACCAGCGCGATCGCGGTGAGCGCTTTTTCACCCCCCGACAGCAGGTGGATGGTGCTGTTTTTCTTGCCCGGCGGCTGCGCCATCACCATCACGCCGGCATCCAGGATCTCGTCGCCGGTCATCTGCAACCTGGCCGTGCCGCCACCAAACAGGCTGGGGAACATGCGGCTGAAATGCTCGTTGACCTGGTTGAAGGTGGCGCCCAGCAGGTCACGGGTTTCCAGGTCAATCTTGCGGATCGCGTCTTCCAGCGTGTTGATCGCCTCGTTCAGATCGGCGTTCTGCGCGTCCAGAAAAGTCTTGCGCTCGCGCGACGCGGTCAGCTCGTCCAGCGCGGCCAGGTTGACCGCGCCCAATGCGGCAATCTCTTTCGCCGTGCGGTCGATCTCGCCCTGCAAGCCCCAGAGCTTGACGCTGTCGGCCTCGATGTCTGCGGCCAGCGCGGCCAGGTCCACCCGGGCTGCCGTGAGCTGCTCCAGGTACTGCGCACCGCCAAGCTGCGCGGCCTGGGCTTCGAGCTGCAGCTTGGTGATCTGGTCGCGCAGCGGCTGCAGGCTGCGCTCAAGCTGCAGGCGCTGCTCGTCGGCGCTGCGAAGCTGGGCTGACAAATCGTCGTACAGGCTACGTTGCGCGCCGAGCGCGGTCTCGCGTTCCAGCTTCAAGGCCAGTGCGGTCTGCAGGCCGGCTTGCGCAGCCGCGTCGTTCAGCGACACCAGCTCTTGCCGCAGTTGCTCTGCCGTCTGGGCGTTGGTGCTGGCTTGTTCCTGCGCGGTGATGATCGCGCGCTGCAACTCGCCCTGGCGCGCGGCCAGTGCGCGGGCCTGGAACTGCGCTTCCTGCGCCCGGCGCTCCAGCGCACGGCCTTGCTCACGCGCTTCGGTCAACACCCGCTCGGCGTTGATCACCGCCTCTTCCAGCTCGGCATGGCGCTCTTGCGTGGTGGCAAGCTGCAGGTCCAACTCTTCGAAACGCGCTTCGCCAATCGCGCGGCGCTCGTCCAGGGTTTCAAGCTGGGCATCCAGCTCGGCCAACTCGTCGTCAAGCTGGCCGCTGCGGGCTTGGGTGGCTTCGGCTTGCTGGGTGAGACGAAGCAACTCCACCTGCAGTTGGTGGGCGCGGGTCTGGGCCTCGGCGGCCTCGCGCCGGGTGGTTATCAGACGCTGGTTGATGTCGGTGCAAGCAGCCTCGATGCGCACCAGCGCAGCGCGTGATTCTTCGCTGATCAAGGCCTGGGCGCGCTGTTGGCGGTCCAGGCTTTCAATCTCCTGGGCCCGTGCCAGCAGGCCGGCTTGTTCAGAGTCCGGCGCATAAAACGCCACCGCAAAGTTGCTGACCGCATGGCCCTCGCGGGTCATGATCACCTCGCCGTGGGCAAGCTGGCCGCGCTGGGCCAGCGCATCGTCCAGGCTGGGCGCCGTGTACACGCCCTCCAGCCAATCGTTCAGCAAGGCCTTCAGCCCGTCGTCGCCAAAGTTGTGGCCCAGCCGAAGCTGCGCTGCCAGCGGCGGCAGGCTGGATTTCACGCTGCTGGCGGCAGGCGGCAGGCTGCCCTGAGGCGGTGTGTAGAACGCCAACCGGGCTGGCGGCGCATCGGCGGCAAAGGCCCGCACGGTGTCGATGCGGCTCACTTCCAGCGCGGCCAGGCGCTCGCGCAGAACAGCCTCAAGCGCGGTTTCCCAGCCGGGCTCGATGTGGATGCGGGTCCACAGGCCGCTCAAGCCGTCCAGGCCATGTTTGGCCAGCCACGGCTTCAATTTACCCTCGGTTTGCACCTTGTCCTGCAGCGCCCGCAGCGCTGACAGCCGGGCCGTGATCTCGCCCTGCTTGTTGCTCTCGGCATTGGCCTCGACCTGGGCCGCGCGGCGCTGGTCTTCCAAGGCCGGGGCTTGCTCCTGCAGTTCGTGCAGGCGGCCTTCGGCCATGCTGTTGGCCTCGTCGGCGGCCCCGCTCTGGCCGCGCAACGCAGCCAGGCGCTGCAGATCGGGCGCGGCGAGCGTCTTGCGCTCGGCCTGCAATCGCTCGCGCCGGCTGCGCTGGCTGCGCACCTGCTCGTCCAGGTTGCGGCTGTCGGCCGCCAACACCTGGATCTGCTGCTGCACCTGGTTGACCTGGCCACGCTGATCGTTGGCGCGGGCCTGGGCGGCGCGCACCGCGTCTTCGGTCTCGGGTTGCCGCATTGCGTGCTCTTCGGCCTGCGCTGCGCCGATCTCGGCTTGCGCTTGCGCGCTGCTGATCTGCTGGGAAACCGTCGCCAGCTCGGCCTCTGCGGCATCGTGCCGGCCTTGCCATTGCTCGCTTTGCGCCCGCAGATCGGCCAGCCGCTGCTGCACCCGCTGCCGGCCCTCCACCACGTAGCGGATGCGTTCTTCCAGCCGGCTGACTTCCAGCGCGGCCTCGGC
Source organism: Betaproteobacteria bacterium (assembly GCA_031411635.1). Classification (GTDB taxonomy): domain Bacteria; phylum Pseudomonadota; class Gammaproteobacteria; order Burkholderiales; family Burkholderiaceae_C; genus Pseudaquabacterium. The sequence goes on along the minus strand of JANOBL010000513.1, from coordinate 7,978 downwards.
CAGCGCGCCCTGGGCCGTGTGCAGGCCATCGCTGGCGGCGTAATGCGATTGGCGCACCGTCTCCAGCCCGGCCTCCACATGGCGCAACTCAGCCAGGCGGGATTCCAGCGCGTTGGTGGCCGCCAGCACCTCTTTTTGCACCCGGGCTTCTTCGGTGGCGGCGTCGCGGTGTTTCAAGAACCAGAGCTGGTGCAGCTTGCGCGTGCCGGCCTCTTGCAGTTGCTTGTAGCGCGATGCCACCTCGGCCTGCTTTTCCAGCTTGTCCAGGTTGCTGTTCAGCTCACGCAGGATGTCGTCCACCCGGGTCAGGTTTTCGCGCGTGTCTTTCAGCCGGTTTTCGGTCTCGCGGCGGCGCTCTTTGTACTTGCTGACGCCGGCCGCTTCTTCGAGGAACAGCCGCAGTTCTTCAGGCCGCGATTCGATGATGCGGCTGATCGTGCCCTGGCCGATGATCGCGTAGGCGCGTGGCCCCAGGCCGGTGCCCAGAAACACGTCCTGCACATCGCGCCGGCGTACCGGCTGGTTGTTGATGAAGTAGCTGCTGCCACCGTCGCGGGTGAGCACCCGCTTGACCGCGATCTCGGCAAACTGGCTCCACTGGCCACCGGCACGCGCATCCTCGTTGCTGAACACCAGCTCCACGCTGGCGCGGCTGGCCGGCTTGCGGTTGCCGCTGCCGTTGAAGATCACGTCCTGCATGCTCTCGCCACGCAACTCGCTGGCCTTGCTTTCGCCCAGTACCCAGCGCACCGCATCCATGATGTTGGATTTGCCGCAGCCATTGGGGCCCACCACACCGACGCGCTGACCGGGAAGCTGGAACGTGGTGGGTTCGGCAAAAGACTTGAAGCCCGAGAGCTTGATCTGGTTCAGGCGCATGCGCTGGGGGGCTGGGACCGGCTGCCGAGATTTGCCGATCGCTTTGCAAGTGTTTGATTTGTATGGGTTTGTAGCGCCTGGCGGAAGCGCCACAAAGCACGCGATGATAGCATCGTGCCCCCTGAAAACCCTTAAGGCGCCCGCCGCCCGGAGCCATGGCCAAGCCCTCTGCGTCCTCGTCTGCGCCGTCTTCCAAAAAGCCCACCAAAGCGGCGTTGAACCAACGCCAAGTGCCGACCACCCCTCCCAGCGCACCGTCCAGGGACTTGCAGGTTTTCGACAACCCGGCACCGGCGCGTGACTACTGGATCCAGTTCCAGGTGCCCGAGTTCACCTGCCATTGCCCACTCACCGGCCAGCCGGACTTTGCGCATTTCACGATCGACATGGTGGCCGACCAGCTTTGCGTGGAACTGAAGAGCCTGAAGATGTATTTCTGGAGCTTTCGCAACCAGGGTGCGTTCCACGAGAAGGTCACCAATACCATCCTGGATGACATCGTCGCGGCCAGCCAGCCGCGCTTCATCCGCATCACCGCCAAGTGGTATGTGCGCGGTGGCATCTACACCAATGTGATCGCCGAGCACCGCCAGCCCGGCTGGCTGCCGCAGCCGGCGGTGGCCACGCCGGCCTTGGGCGTGGAGCGTAGGCTGCTGGGGTGATGCCCGGCGCCAGCCCACGCGATCCCACCCTCACGCATTGGCCGGCAGTGCTGGCCGCCGCGCTGGGCGGTGTGGCGATTGCGATGAACATCGGCAAGGTGCCGTTGGCCCTGCCCTTGCTGCGCAGCGAGTTGCACCTGAGCCTGGTGCAGGCGGGCTGGATCAGCGCGATGTTGACCAGCCTGGCGCTGGTGGCGGCGCTGGCCTTTGGCCTGCTGGCCGGCCGTGTGGGTGCGCTGCGCATGGTGCTGGGTGGGCTGGCCTTGAGCGCGCTGGCCTCGTTACTGGCGCTGGCGGTGGATGGCAATTCAAGCCACGGTCGTGGTTTTGCGCTGCTGATCGCCACCCGCTTTGCCGAGGGCACGGGCTTTCTGGCGGTGGCGGTGGCCACGCCGTCGCTGATCAGCGCCGCAGCGGCGCCGGCCGACCGGCGTTTTGCACTGGGCGTGTGGAGCAGCTACATGCCGATCGGCGCCAGCATGGCGATGGCGCTGGCGCCGTGGCTGCTGCCGTGGGCCGGCTGGCGTGGGCTGTGGGTGGCCGCAGCCGGGGTGCTGGTGCTGGCGGCCGCAGCGGCCTGGCGCCAGCGCGCCTGGTATGCACCGGCGGGCGGCTCCAGCCACCCTGCGCCGCTGCGCGACACGCTGGCGGTGCTGCGCCAGCCGTTGCCCTGGCTGCTGGCGCTGGCGTTTGGCGTCTGGGCACTGCAGCACTTTGCGCTGATCGTCTGGCTGCCCACGTTTTTGAAAGAGCAGCGTGGCGCCTCGCCAGGCTGGGTGGCCTTGCTGAGCTGTGTGATGCTGCTGGCCTGCGTGCCGGGCAACCTGATCGGCGGTGCGCTGGTGCAGCGCGGCGTGCCGCGGGGCCGGATGATCACCATCGCCCACAGCTTGACGGGGCTGTGCGGCCTGGGGTTTTTCAGCGATGCGCTGCCCGATGCTGTGCGTTTTGCGCTGTGCGTGGCGCTGTCGTTCATCGGCGGCGTGATTCCGGCGGCGGTGATGTCCAGCTCGGCGGTGCTGGCACGCCACCCGGCGCAGATCGGCGCGATCCAGGGCCTGATCATGCAGGGCTCGCAGCTTGGCCAGTTTGTCGGCACACCGCTGATCGCGGCCGTGGTGGCGGCCAGCGGGCAGTGGTCGTCGGCGCGCTGGGTAACGGCGGGGGCAGCCGCCATCGGCGTGCTGTTGGGGCTGATGGCTTGGCGGGTTGAGCGATTGCCTGGCGTCAGAGCGTGATGCTGCGTTGCCGCCAGCGCGAAGGGTTCAAGCAAGACCCGAGGTGGCAATTTTCAAGAAGCTTCGAGGCTGCATCCTTGGTAACTCAGCCAAGACCTTTGGAATGGCCAGCGCCAAATCTTCGATGCGGTTGCTTTTGGCCAATACGATGAGTATTGATACGGGCAGCGCTGCAAGATTCTGTTGGTATTCCATACCCTTGTCGGCAGTCAGAAGAACATCAAATCCTGCAGCCGCCGCCAAAGCAAGCAATTTTCCGTTCTTGACGCTGGTCCAGCCTTGACGCTGGACCGTTGTCGCGGAGTGGCCTGTCAGAAGTGGGCCAAGCCTTCCGGGGACAGACTCGTCAAGCAGGATGCGCATCGTTGACGAGCGCCGCCTGCGCGTCTGACAGCACCTGGACTGCCAGCGCTCTGCTCACGCTGGGAAAGTCCTCCAGAAACACTTCAAGCGAGTCGCCTGCTTCAAGGTGCTCAAAAAGAATCCTCACGGGCACGCGTGTTCCGATGAAAACCGGCGTTCCACCCAGGATTTCCAGATCGCTGACCACTCTTGGGCACTGCATGATGCCGCTCCTGCAACAAGCTGACGTTGCAGTTTATGCCACGCACACCGGCAAGGATGCGAAAGGGCGCGAGCAACACCTACAGCAACTCTTCCGGCGCAAACGGCGCCAGCAACTCCAGCCAGAACCGGGTGGCAAAACTCACATCGGGCTCGGTATCAAACGCCACTTCGCCTTCTTCATCGGCTGCCAGCCAGCGCAGGCTTTGCCCGTCGGGCTGCAACACCACCCGGTACGAGGCCTGAAGCTTGTCCAGGTCCATCAGCCGCAACACCTCGCGCGCCAACTGCGGGCTGTCGATGAAGATGCCCATCTCGGTATTGGTCTTGTCCGAGCGCGGGTCGAAATTCATCGAGCCGATGAAGATGCGGCGCCGGTCTATCACCGCGGTCTTGGCGTGCAGCCGGCCCTGGCTGGTGGCAAACATGCCCAGCCGGCTGGCCTTTTGCACCCGGATCGGGCTCAGCTCGTACAAATCGATGCCCAGCTTGAGCATCGGGCGCCGGTATTTGCGGTAGCCCACATGCACCAGCGGCTCGTCGGTGGACGCCAGTGAGTTGGTCAGCAGTTTGAACTTGACGCCCTTGGCCCGCTGCTCGCCAAACAGCGCCACGCCGCGCTCACCGGGGATCAGGTAGGGCGAGGTGATCACCACCTCGCTGCGTGCGCTGCGGATCAGGTCCAGCACGTTGTAGCGCACCGATTCCACATCCTCCAGCGGCACCAGCGCATAACTGGCGCCCATGCCTCTCAAACGTGCCGGGGCGTCGGCATGGGCGGTGGCATCGGCCCACACCAGGCCCAGCCGGCCGGCATCAAACTCGTCGGACAAGGGGCCGTAGCCCAGCACATCGGTGCTGGGCGGGGCGTCGGGCGGCGGCGCGGCACCGGCGCCGGTGTCGATGTCAAAACGTTCACGCTGGGCCGCGCCATCGGCCCAGGGCGGCACGAGGGCATGCAGCGGAAACACCACCGGGCTGTTCCAGTAATCATCAAACAGCGCGGCCAGCCTGGGCACCAGCGCGCCGATGACAAACGCATCCAGATCGACAAAATTGCTCTGTGCATGGCGCATGAAGTACTCGTCGGCGATGTTGCGGCCACCGGTGACCACCATCGCGCCGTCGACCACCAGCAGCTTGTTGTGCATGCGCCGGTTGACGCGCGAAAACTCATGCGCCGAGCAGATGAAGCGGGTTAAAAAATGCCCACGCCCGCCCGGAAACGGGTTGAACAGCCGCACCTGGATGTTGGGGTGCGCGGCCAGGCCCAGCAGCAGTGCATCGGTGTCGGCGGTGTACAAGTCGTCCACCAGCAGGCGCACCCGCACGCCACGTTGCGCGGCGTCGCGCAGGCTGCGCAGCAAAAAGCGGCCGGTCTCGTCATCGGCGATCAGGTAGTACTGGATGTCGACCGAGCGCTCGGCACGGCGGATCAGCGCCAGCCGGGTGTCGATCGCAAACGCGCCGGTGGGCAGCAGCCGAAAACCCGACAAGGCGGGGTCGGGCGAGGACTCGGCCGCGATGCGGCCCAGCACGGTGCCAGTGGACACCGGTATCGCCACCGACGGCGTGCGCTGCACCGACGCCGGCAGGTTGGCGCAGCCGCCCAGCAGCAGCGCCATCAGCAGCAAGGCCAGCCGATGCCACAGCGGGCTTGGCCCCGTGGCCATCCGGCACTTGCCGGCCTGCGTATCATCAAAGCCGATAAACCCTCCCCATCCCGTCGCTTGTTGCACTGCCCTGGCTTGTGTCATGGGCGCGAAGGATACGCAATGAAACCAAAGACCCTGCCACTTGCGTCCAGCGCCGGATTGTTGTTGTCGCTGATGCTGTGCGCCGCACCCGCCCTGGCCGCGCTGGACGTGGGCGACAAGGCGCCGCCGTTTGCGATCGACGCCTCGCTGGCCGGCAAGGTGTACAAGTTTTCGCTGGCCGACACGCTGAAGTCCGGGCCGGTGGTGCTGTACTTTTTTCCGGCCGCATTCTCGATAGGCTGCACCATCGAAGCGCATGAGTTTGCCGAGGCCACCGACCAGTACAAGGCGTTGGGTGCGACCGTGATCGGCGTGTCGGGCGACGACATCGAGACGATGAAAAAATTCTCGGTCACCGAATGTCGCAACAAGTTTGCGGTGGCCGCCGATGTGGACCAGGCGGTGATGAAGTCTTACGACGCGGTGTTGTCGCTGAAGCCCGAATACGCCAACCGCACCTCGTACGTGATTGCACCCAACGGCACGATCGTCTACCAGTTCACCAGCCTGAACCCGTACCGCCATGTGTCCAATACGCTGAAGGCCTTGAAATCCTGGGTGGACAAAAAACCGTGACGCTGCCCACGCGGCCGGCTTACCAAAAATACCAGGTGGCGGTGCGCAAGAGCGGCATTGATGGCTTTGGTGTGTTTGCCGCCGAGCCGGTGCCGCCGCAGCGCAAGATTGGTGAGATTCGTGGCGAGAGCATCAGCGTGGCCGAGGCCAGGCGCCGCGCCGCCGGCAAGCAGCGCATCATGATCGTCGAGGTATCGGCCCGCAAAGCGATCGACGCGTCGCAAAGCGACGATGCGATGCGCTTCACCAACCACTGTTGCAGCCCGAACGCCCGGTTGGCTATCCGCGCTGGCCGCATCGAGTTTTATGCGTTGCGCCAGATCACACCCGGCGAAGAGATCACCGTCAACTACGGCGAGACGCACCACGAAGGCACGCTGGCCTGCCGCTGCGGCGCGGCCAACTGCATCGGTTGGTTGTAGGCCGATGCCAGCCCCAGCCAGCGGGCCCGGCCGCATCGATGCGCACCAGCACTTCTGGCAGCCGGCGCGTGGCGATTACGGCTGGCTGCGCGCCGATGTGCCGGCGCTGGCGCCACTGCTGCGCGATTTTTTGCCTTTGCACCTTCAAGCCACGCTGGCCGCTCACCGCGTGCATCAAACCGTGCTGGTGCAGGCCGCGCCCAGCGAGGCCGAGACCGATTTTTTGCTGGGCCTGGCGGATGAGAACCGGTTCATCGCCGGTGTGGTGGGCTGGGTGGACCTGAGCCGGCCCGATGCGGTAAGCACGCTGCAGCGCTGGGCCCGCCACCCGCAATTCAAGGGCGTGCGGCCGATGCTGCAAGACCTGCCCGAGGCCGATTGGATAGCCCTGGCGCCCCACCCCGATGTGCTGCGCGCGCTGGTCAGCCTGGGCCTGTGCGTTGACGCACTGGTGCAGCCTTGGCACCTGGCGCCGCTGCGGCAGTTTGTGCAAGCCTGGCCGGCGCTGCCAGTGGTGATTGACCATGCGGCCAAACCGCAGTTGGCGGCTGGTTTTGCGGCCGGTTTTGCGGCTGGTCGGGCTGGTGATTGGGTGGCCGACTGGCAAACCGGCCTGTCTGCGCTGGCCGCGCATCCGCAAGTGATGTGCAAGTTCTCGGGCCTGTTGACCGAGGCCGCGCCTGCTGCCTGCCAATCCCCGGCCACCGCGCTGGCGGCGCTGCGGCCGGTGTGGGATTGTTTGCTGCAGTGGTTTGGCCCGCAGCGCCTGGTCTGGGGCAGCGACTGGCCGGTGCTGACGCTGGCGGCCGACTACGGCGCCTGGGTGGCTGTCAGCCAGGCCTTGATCGATGGGCTGACGCCCGCCGAGCAAGCAGCGGTCTGGGCCGGCAATGCCCGGCGCTTTTACCGGCTGGCGGCGCTTGACGATGCCGGTCCGGCCTTTTTTGATCCACCACCCACGGCGCGTTGATGGACCTGCACCTGGCTGACAAGGCGGTGATCGTCACCGGTGGTGGCTCAGGCATCGGCGCGGCGATCTCGCTGTTGCTGGCGCAAGAAGGCGCGCTGCCGGTGGTCTTGGGGCGCGACCGGTTGGCGCCGGCGTTTGAGCAAGCGCTGCTCGCGGCCCAACCCCAGGCCTTGTTCATCCAGACCGAACTGACCGACGAAGCCGCCTGCGAACGCGCTGTGGCGCAGGTCATTCACAGCTTTGGCCACCTGCACGGGCTGGTCAACAACGCCGGGGTCAACGACAAGGTGGGGCTGGACGACGGCACACCGGCGTTCCTGGCGTCGATCGCCCGCAACCTGACACAGTGCGTGGTGATGGCCCGCCTGTGCACCCCATACCTGCGCGCCAGCCAGGGCGCGCTGGTCAACATCGCGTCCAAGACCGCGCTGACCGGCCAGGGCCATGCCACGGGTTATGTGGCGTCCAAGGGCGCCTTGCTGGCGCTGACCCGGGAATGGGCGGTGGCCTTGCGCCACGACGGTGTGCGCGTCAATGCGGTGATCCCGGCCGAGGTGATGACACCGATGTACCGCGCCGGGCTGGACCGGCTGCCCGACCCGGCGGCAGCTCAGGCGGCCATTGAGCGCCGCATCCCGCTGGGACAGCGTTTCACCACCGCTGAAGAGATTGCCAACACCGTGGCTTTTTTGCTGTCCGACCGGGCCAGCCACACCACCGGGCAGTGGTTGTTGGTGGATGGGGGCTACACCCACCTGGACCGGGCGCTGGATTGAGCGCTCAGCCGCGCAGCACGTTCAACAAGGGCTTGCCGTTGCGGTCGCGGTAGACATCAAAGTCGGCGTCTATCGTCAGCACCTGGCGGATTTTGAGCCGCGTGGCGGCTTCGGCGATCGATGCATCGGCCAGG
>JANOBL010000512.1:0-6275 GCA_031411635.1 Betaproteobacteria bacterium | reverse complement strand
CCTACACAGTGCCATTGAATTGGCAGGTGACGCAACAAGGCGATCTTCCCCACTGCCTCCTGAATATAGTTCTCCCCAAACGCCGTTTGCCCTGCCGCGACGGCCTCCTGCACCGCATCCGCGCCAAAGGTTTTAGACACCGCCAGCAGCGTGACATCTTTCACATCCCGGCCCGCTGCTTTGCAGGCCGCTGCGATTCGGGCATGCACACTCTGGAGATTGGAAGAAATCATGGTCATAATCACCTGAAGCGTACCAAACCATCGAGGGATCTGTGGACATCACCCAATTACTGGCGTTCAGCGTCAAAAACAAAGCCTCGGACTTGCACCTGTCGTCGGGCCTGCCGCCGATGATCCGCGTGCACGGCGACGTGCGCCGGATCAACGTCGACCCGCTCGAGCACAAGCAGGTGCACGAGATGGTCTACGACATCATGAACGACTCGCAGCGCAAGAGCTACGAAGAAGTGCTCGAGTGCGACTTCTCGTTCGAGATCCAGGGCCTGGCGCGTTTTCGCGTCAACGCGTTCAACCAGAACCGCGGCGCGGGCGCGGTGTTCCGGACGATTCCGAGCAAGATCCTGACGCTCGAACAGCTGGGCACGCCGAAGATCTTTGCTGAACTCTCGCTCAAGCCGCGCGGCCTGGTGCTGGTGACCGGCCCCACGGGTTCGGGCAAGAGCACGACGCTGGCGGCCATGGTCAACCACCTGAACGAAAACGAGTACGGCCACGTGCTGACGGTGGAAGACCCGATCGAGTTCGTGCACGAGAGCAAGAAGTGCCTGATCAACCAGCGCGAGGTGGGCCCGCACACCATGAGCTTCGCCAACGCGCTGCGCTCGGCGCTGCGTGAGGACCCCGACGCGGTGCTGGTGGGCGAGATGCGCGACCTGGAGACCATCCGCCTGGCGCTCACCGCGGCCGAGACCGGCCACCTCGTCTTCGGCACCCTGCACACCAGCAGCGCGGCCAAGACGGTGGACCGCATCGTCGACGTGTTCCCGGCCAACGAGAAGGAGATGGTGCGCGCGATGCTGAGCGAGTCGCTGGTGGCGGTGGTCTCGCAGACCCTGTGCAAGCTCAAGGACGGCAGCGGCCGGGTCGCTGCGCACGAGATCATGATCGGCACGCCGGCCATCCGCAACCTGATCCGCGAGAACAAGGTGGCGCAGATGTATTCGTCGATCCAGACCGGCCAGAACGTGGGCATGCAGACGCTCGACCAGAACCTGGCTGACCTGGTGCGGCGCAATGTGGTGTCGGCCGCCGAGGCGCGCTCGAAGGCCAAGATCCCCGAGAACTTCCCGGGGTGAGCCCGGACGTGAAGACCGGCCTGCGCAGGTCTTCGCGCCTGGCGATGCGGCCGAGCTGTGCGAGGCCGTGGGAAAGCATGAGAAGGAAGGTTTGAAATGGAACGCGACCAGGCCACCAAGTTTGTCAATGATCTGTTGCGGCTGATGGGCGCGCGCGGCGGCTCGGACCTGTTCCTCACGGCCGATTTCCCGCCCGCCATCAAGGTGGACGGCAAGGTCACGCGGGTGTCGCCGCAGCCGCTGACGGGCCAGCACACGCTGGCGCTGGCCCGCTCGGTCATGAACGAGCGCCAGGCGGCCGAGTTCGAGCGAACGAAAGAGTGCAACTTCGCCATTTCGCCGCAGGGCATCGGGCGCTTTCGCGTCAACGCCTTCATGCAGCAGGGCCATGTGGGCATGGTGCTGCGCACCATCCCGCAGACCCTGCCCACCATCGACGGCCTGGGCCTGCCGCTGGTGATGAAGGAAATCAGCATGACCAAGCGCGGCCTGGTCGTCATGGTGGGTGCCACCGGCTCTGGCAAGAGCACCTCGCTGGCCGCGATGGTGGACCACCGCAACGAAAACAGCTACGGCCACATCATCACCATCGAAGACCCGGTCGAGTTCGTGCATGCGCACAAGAACTGCATCGTCACCCAGCGCGAGGTCGGCATCGACACCGACGGCTGGGAGATGGCGCTGAAGAACACCCTGCGCCAGGCGCCCGACGTGATCCTGATGGGCGAGATCCGCGACCGCGAGACGATGGAGCATGCGGTCGCCTTTGCCGAGACCGGGCACCTGTGCATCACCACTTTGCATGCCAACAGCGCCAACCAGGCCCTGGACCGCATCATCAACTTCTTTCCCGAAGAGCGGCGCCAGCAATTGCTGATGGACCTGTCGCTCAACCTGAAGAGCATCGTCTCCCAGCGCCTGCTGCCGCGTGAGGAGGGCAAGGGCCGGGTGGCGGCGGTCGAGATCCTGCTGAACACGCCGTTGATCGCCGAGATGATCTTCAAGGGCGAAGTGGCCGAGATGAAGGACCTGATGCGCCGCTCACGCGAGCTGGGCATGCAGACTTTCGACCAGGCGCTGTTCGACCTGTACGAAGGCAACGAGATCACGCTGGAAGACGCACTGCGCAACGCCGATTCGGTGAACGACCTGCGCCTGCATGTCAAGCTGCACAGCCACCGCGCACGCAACCGCGACTTGTCCGCCGGGACAGAACACATGTCGATCATGTGAGGTTGGCCCCCGGCCGCCTGGCGGCCGCCCCCCGAGGGGGCTGACCAAGCCCGACCGGGCAACCCGGATCGGGCTTGGCGGCTTCGACCACCACCGCACCCCCTGGCCGCTGCGCGGCCTGTCCCCTCGGGGAGAATGTGCCCGTATTCCAACGCTTGAGGTCTTTGCATGAAAACCTACGACACCATTCCTGCGCGGCGCGTGGCCTTTCTGGGCCTTGGCGTGATGGGCTATCCGATGGCCGGGCACCTGGCGCGCGCCGGGCACAGCGTCACCGTCTACAACCGCACGCCAGCCAAGGCGCAGGCCTGGGTGGCCGAATACGCCGGCCGGTCGGCTGCCACACCGCGCGAGGCAGCAGCCGGTGCCGAGTTGGTGTTTGCCTGCGTCGGCAACGACGACGACTTGCGCAGCGTGGTGCTGGGCGCCGATGGCGCACTGGCTGGCATGAGCGAAGGCGCCGTCCTTGTCGACCACACCACCGCATCGGCCGAAGTGGCGCGCGAGCTGCATGGCGCAGCGCGCACCTTGGGCCTGCACTTTGTCGACGCGCCGGTATCGGGCGGCCAGGCGGGCGCGGTCAATGGCCTGCTCACCGTGATGTGTGGCGGCGACGCCGAACCCTTTGCCGCCATGCAGCCGGTGGCGCTGGCCTTTTCACGCGCGGTCACCCGGGTGGGCGCACCGGGCGCCGGCCAGCTGGCCAAGATGGTCAACCAGATCTGCATTGGCGGCCTGGTGCAAGCCCTGTCCGAAGGCATCGCCTTTGGCCAGAAGGCCGGCCTGGACATGAAGCAGGTGCTGGACGTCATCGGCAAGGGCGCCGCCCAGAGCTGGCAGATGGACAACCGTGGCAAGACCATGGTGGACGACCAGTTCGACTTCGGCTTTGCGGTCGACTGGATGCGCAAGGACCTGGGCCTGGTGCTGGACGAAGCCCGCCGCAATGGCGCGCGCGTGCCGGTGACGGCCCTGGTCGATCAGTTCTATGGCGATGTGCAGGGCCAGGGGGGTGGCCGCTGGGACACGTCCAGCTTGGTGCGGCGCCTGAAGTAGGCCGGCGCGCTCTTCAGCGAGATTGCAGCTGGGCCAGCTCGGTCTCGCTGAGCATCTCGAACACCCGCACCACCTTGCCCACGCCACCCACGCTGCGGGCGATCTCGGTGGCGCGGCCGGCTTCGCGCTCGGTCACCCGGCCCATCAAGAAGACGGTGCCGCGCTCGGCCACCACCTTGAAGGCGTTGGACTGCAGGTCTTTGGCGTCGATCAGGCCGGCTTTGACCTTGCTGGTGAGGATGGCGTCGTTGCTGCGCGCGGTGAGGCTGGCATTGCCCATCACCGCCAGCTCATTGACGGTGGCGCGCACGTTCTCGATGCGGTTGATGGCCTGTTCCGCCGCAGTGCGGTCGGCGTCGGAGGCCACCTCGCCGGTGAGCAGCACGGTGCGGTTGTAGCTGGTGGTGTTGATGTGGCCGCGCTCGCCCACCGCTTCACGCAGGCGGTTGATGGCCTTGAGCTCGATGCCTTCGTCTTCGAGCTGGGCGCCGGTGGTGCGGCGGTCCGTCACCGACAAGGCGGTGCCCAGCATGGCGCCCCCCACGATGATGGGCGCGCAGGCGCCCATCAACGCACTGATGGCCAGGGTGCCGGCCAACAAGTTGAAACGGCGCCATTCGCGGCGGGGTAAGGCAGAGCTTGCTTTGGGAGTCATGCAGGATCCTGTTCGCCCAGCAGTTGCAGATCGATCGCGTCACACAGGCAGTGCAATACCAGCAGGTGGGTTTCAAGCACCCGCGCGGGGCGGTCGTGGGGCACGGCCACCAGCACATCGGTTTCGCTCAAGGCAGCACGCAGGGTGCCACCAGTGCGCCCGGTGAGCGCGATCACGGTCATGTCCTTGGCCTGCGCGGCAGCCGCAGCGGCCAGCAGGGCGGGGTGTCGGCCTTCAATGTCGATGAGCAGCAGCAGATCACCCGGTTGGCCCAATGTATCGACCTGGCGCGACAGCACCGCGTCGAAACCGCCCGCCGAAGCCAGCGCCGACAGGGCCGGCCCATCCAGCCCCAAGGCCAGCGCGGCCAGACCGGGGCGGTCACGCTCGAAGCCGCTGATCAATTGCGTGGCCATCAGCTGGGCCAGGCTGGCCGATGCGCCCAGCCCCGCCACCAGCACCCGGCCACCGCTGGTGAGCGCGCCCACCAGAGCCGCCACGGCTTGCTCGATCGGACGGCTCAGCACCTCGGCGGCCTGGTATTGAAGGTCGGCGCTTTCGAAGAATTGCTGTTGGATGCGCTGCTCGAGCATGGACATGCATCATAAGACAGGGGTCTGGTGCATCGGTTCCGCCAGCGTGCTCGGCTGGAGTGATGCTCAGTAATACTGCCTGACGTACTGGAACGCCTTCTCGAACAGCTCGTCGTCCGCGTGCAGCTTGTACTTGAAGAGCGCCTTGCGCAGCGCCTTCTTCACCTCACGCTCACCCGCCTGCGTGCCCTGCCACCCCGGGAAGCGCACCAGCCTCACAATCTCATCGATGTCGGTGACCACGCGCTCGACCATGATCGGCGTCGCCTCGGTCTTGACCTCGTTGAACAGCTCGGTCAACGCCGCCTTGCCACGGTCCTCGTCCTCTTCGGGCGGAGTTTCCTTTTCGGCCTGCAGCGTCTCTTTGGCAATCTGCAAAAGCTGCTTCAAAAACTCCACGCTGTTCATCTGCCCTGACTCGAATCGTTCCTTCAGCGCATCCAGGCGTTCCGACAGTTGCTTGAACATGGGGTTGCCGTCGTGCCCGCGCAGCCGGCGCTTGAGCTTGATCTCGATTTCCTTGGCCTTCTTCGGGTCGGGGTTCGAGAGCACCGCCTCCAAGAGGTCCGCGTCCAGCACCAGCGTGTCGAGGTCATCGCGCACCGCGTCGACGTGCACGTTCTGGTGGATCAGCTCGATGGTCTTGGCGCCCAGGGAATGCCAGATCAGCTTGCCGTGCCCGCTGGACGGCTGCACCGACTGGTACACCTGCGACAACCACTTGTAATCGGTTTCGACCGCGCTCAACACCCCATCGGGTGACAGCGCCTCCCAGATCTTGCCCAGCACGCTGAACTCGGCGGCAAAGTTGTCGCGCACCTCGTTGTTGGGCAGGCACTGCTGCGCCGCGATCAGGCCCTCGTAGCCCTGCAGGCTGCGGTCGCAACCCTGGAAGAAGGCCAGACATTTCTGCATGGCCTCGGGCAGCTTGTCCTTCAGCTCCTGGATGTTGCTGACCACCTGCTTGACGCTCTGGTCGTCAAAGTCCAGCGCCGCGGCCACGTCGTCGAAGATGCCCAGGTAGTCCACGATCAGCCCGTGGGTCTTCTGCTCCGAGTAGGTGCGGTTCACCCGACAGATGGCCTGCAGCAGCGTGTGGTCGCGCAGCGGCTTGTCCAGGTACATGGCCTGCAGGATGGGCGCGTCGAAGCCGGTCAGCAGCTTGGCCGTGACGATGATCAGCTTCAGCGGGTCGGCCGGGTCGCGGAAACGGTCCAGCAGCCGTTCCTCGGCGTCGCGCGTGCGGTCGTAAGCCGCGTACTCGGGGTGGTCCTTCTTGTCGGCCGCCTGCACCGACATCACGATGTCCGTGGCCTCGGGCGGCAGCAGCTTGTCCAGCTCGGCCTTGAACAGCAGGCAGCTCTCGCGGTCGAACGTGACGATCTGGCCCTTGAAGCCGTTGGGCTCCACCTTGGTCTGG
>JANOBL010000511.1:0-1740 GCA_031411635.1 Betaproteobacteria bacterium | reverse complement strand
GGCATCGGCACCTCGGTGCATGTGTCGGGCGAGCTGTTCAAGTCACTCACCGGCACCAGCATGCAGCATGTGCCCTACAAGGGCCGGCAGTTTGCGATCCCCGACCTGGTGGGCGGACAGATCCAGTTGATGTTCGACAACATGCCGTCGGCCCTGCCGATGGTGAAGGACGGCAAGATCCGGGCGCTGGCGCAGACCACCGCCAAACGCTCGGCCGCCGCGCCCGACGTGCCCACCGTGGCCGAGACCGTGCCCGGCTTCGAGGCCACCACCTGGTTTGCGATGTTTGCACCGGCCGGCACGCCCAGGGACGTGGTGGCGCGCATCAACGCCGAGATGGTGCGCGTATTCCATCTGCCCGATGTGGTGGACAAGCTCAAGACGCTGGGGCTGGAGCCGTGGATCTCAACGCCCGAAGAACTTGGCAAATACCAAGCTGCCGAGATCGTCAAATGGGCCAAGGTGGTGAAGGAGTCTGGCGCCAAGGCGGAATGACTGGCGCCCGTGCTTCAGAACAAGGTCAGGCTGAGCCAGTAAAAAACCGCCGCGACAAACGCGGTGGCCGGGATCGTGAATATCCAGGCCCAGACGATGTTGCCGGCCACGCCCCAGCGCACCGCCGAGGCATTGCGCACGGCACCCACGCCGACGATGGCGCCGGTGATGGTGTGGGTGGTGGACACCGGCACCCCCAGCGCAGTGGCCAGAAACAAGGTGATGGCGCCACCGGTTTCGGCACAAAAGCCGCCCACCGGCCGCAGCTTGGTGATGCGTTGGCCCATGGTCTTGACGATGCGCCAGCCGCCAAACATCGTGCCCAGGCCAATCGCGGCGTAGCAGACCCAGATCACCCAGGACGGCGGCATCTTGTCGCCCGCGCCCACATAACCGGCGGCGATCAGCAGCAGCCAGATGATGCCTATGGTTTTTTGCGCATCGTTGCCGCCGTGGCCCAGTGAATAGGCGCCGGCAGACACCAGTTGAAGCCGTCGAAACCATCGATCGACCTTCAGCGGCGATGCACGCCGGCAGACCCAGGCCACCAGCACCATCATCAGCGCACCCAGCAAAAAGCCCAGCAACGGCGAGATGAAGATGAAGGCCACGGTCTTGCCCACACCGGCGCCGATCAGCTTGCCGGCGCCGGACTTGGCGATCACCGCGCCGACGATGCCGCCAATCAGCGCATGCGAGCTGGACGACGGGATGCCATACCACCAGGTGACCAGGTTCCAGGTGATCGCGCCGATCAGCGCGCCGAACACCACATGGTGGTCCACCACCCCGGGCTGCACGATGCCCTTGCCGATGGTGGCCGCCACGCTCAAATGAAAGACCGCAATCGCCACCACATTGAAGAACGCCGCAAACCACACCGCGCGCTGCGGCTTGAGCACGCCGGTGGACACCACGGTGGCAATCGAGTTGGCGGCGTCGTGGAAGCCGTTCATGAAGTCGAACGACACCGCCAACACGACGAGCATTACCACGACCCAGAAATTGATCTGGAGGGTATCCATGGGGTCTTTGAACAGGGAGCCTGAGACCCGAAGTCAGGAATTTTCGAGGACGATGCCCTCGACGATATTGGCCACGTCCTCGCAGCGGTCGGAGATCGTCTCCAGGTGCTCGTAGATCGCCTTGAGCTTGATCAGCTCGCGGGTGTCGATCTCGTCGCGGAACAGGCGCGACATCGCCGCGCGCATCACGCGGTCGGCGTCAGATTCCAGGTGGCCGATC
>JANOBL010000510.1:0-4792 GCA_031411635.1 Betaproteobacteria bacterium | reverse complement strand
GCCGCATGTTCGACATGTTGATCGCGAACTCTTTCGTGTCCGCCGGGATGCGCACGTCCTCGGCGGTCAGGATGAAGGAACCTTGCTCTCGATCGAGCGTGAACATCGCCACGCCATCACCGACGGTCAGCACCAGCGTCGTCTGCGGGCCGTAGATGCAGTAGCCGGCCGCCACCTGCTTGTGGCCGCATTGCAGGAAGTCGCCTTCGTCGACGCCGCGATCGTCTTCGGGCATCTTCAGCACGCTGAAGATGGTACCGATGCTCACGTTGACGTCGATGTTCGACGAGCCGTCGAGCGGGTCGAACAGCAGCAGGTACTCGCCTTGCGGATAGCGGTTGGGCACCAGGTAGATGCCTTCCATTTCCTCGCTGGCCATCGCCGCCAGGTGGCCGCCCCATTCATTGGCCTCGATCAGCACCTCGTTGGAGATCACATCCAGCTTTTTCTGGATCTCGCCCTGCACGTTTTCGCTGCTGTTCTCGGTGGTGCCCAGCACATCGCCCAGCGCACACTTGTTGACCGAGATCGCGATGCTCTTGCAGGCGCGCGCGACGATTTCGATCAACAGCCGTAACTGGGCCGGGATGTGGCCGTGTTCACGTTGTTGTTCAACCAGGTATTGGGTCAGGCTGATGCGTTTCATGGCGGTATGGAAAGAGGATTCAGGCGCCCAGCGCCTTGCTCACGATCTCGCGCACATCGTCGCTGAGCCTGGGTGCGGCGGCCACCCGGGCCACCGCCTCGCGAGCGGCGCTGCGCCAGGGCTCGGCCAGTGCGCTCCAGCGGTCCATCGTGCGCGCCAGCCGGGACGCAAGCTGTGGGTTGATCGCATCGATCTCCAGCACCCGGTCGGCCCAGAACACATAACCTGCCGCATCTGTGCGGTGGAACGCGGCCGGGTTTTCGCGGCAATAACCGGCGATCAGGCTGCGCGCCCGGTTTGGGTTTTTCAGCGAAAAATCGGGGTGCTGCATCAGTGCCTTGACGCGCGGCAGCACACTGCCGGCGCTGGGGTTTGCGGCTGAGTTTGTGGATGTCACCAGCGGCTCGTTGGCCCGCGCCTGCAGGTTGAACCACTTGTCGATCACCAGGTCATCCCCGGCAAACAGCGCATGGAAGCGGGCCAGCGCGGCCTCGGCCAGCGCGCAGTGGCCGTCCACCAGTGCCACCAGGGCGCCGTAGCGGTCGGTCATCTGGCCGGCGTCCTTGAAGCGCTGGTAGGCCCGGCCTGGCCACACGGTGTCGCCGCTGCGCAAGGCGTCCAGCACCAGCATCTGCAGCGCCAGGTTGGCCAGCGCGCGGCGGCCCGATTGGTTGGCATCAGGCTGGTAGCCTGTTTGCACCTGGTGCTGCTCAAAAGCCCAGGCCCAATCGGCGTGCAGTTGCGCGGCAAGCTGGGCACGCATCTGCTCACGCATGCGATGAATGCGTTGTGGGTCCACCACCGCACACTGCTCGGCGATGTAACCCTCGCCGGGCAAGATCAGCACTTGCTCTTTGAACGCCGCATCCAGGCCGGGGTCCCGCAGCAACTGGCGCAGCGCGGCGAGCAGTGCGTCGTCCAGCGGCGGCAGGTCGGCGCTGCCGGGCAGCGCCGCCAGCAAGCGGCCCAAACAAAGCCGCTGGCCGGCCTCCCAGCGGTTGAAAGCATCGGCATCGTGCTGCAGCAGCACCAGCAGGCCGGCATCGTCCAGCCCGTCGTCCAGGTGCACCGGCGCCGACAGCCCCCGCAGCAGCGACGGCACCGGCGCCGAGGCCAGGTTGACAAAGCTAAAGCTTTGCTCGCTGTCGGTCAGCACCAGCACCCGCTCGGTGCCGGCGGCCTGGGCCTCGCCCACCAGGCGCAGCGGCAGCGCCTGGCCGCTGTCGGCGCGCAGCAAGCCCATCAGCACCGGCATCACAAACGGCTGCTTGGTGGCTTGGCCGGGTGAGGGCAGGGCGCTCTGGGTCAGCGTCAGCGTGTAGCGCAGCGTGACCGGGTCGTACACACCGCGTGCAGTCAGCCGGGGTGTGCCGGCCTGGGCGTACCAGCGCTTGAAGGCCGGCAAATGGGCCGCCAGCGCGCTGTCGGCATTGGCATCGGCAATCGCCGCCGCAAAATCGTCGCAGGTCACGGCCTGGCCGTCGTGGCGCGCAAAGTACAAATCCATGCCGCGCCGGAAGCCCTCGCGGCCTACCAGGGTGGCCATCATGCGCACCACCTCGGCGCCTTTTTCGTACACCGTGGCGGTGTAGAAATTGTTGATCTCCACATAGCTGTCGGGCCGCACCGGATGCGCCATCGGGCTGGCATCCTCGGGGTATTGCATCGCCCGCAGGCTGCGCACATCGTCGATGCGCTTGACGGCCCGGGCCGATGCCGAGCCCGCCATGTCCATCGAGAACTCCTGGTCGCGGTACACCGTCAAGCCCTCTTTCAGCGAGAGCTGAAACCAGTCCCGGCAGGTGATGCGGTTGCCGGTCCAGTTGTGGAAGTACTCGTGGCCCACCACGCTTTCGATGCCGGCAAAGTCGGCATCGGTGGCGGTGGCCGGGCTGGCCAGTACGTATTTTGTGTTGAAGATGTTCAGGCCCTTGTTCTCCATCGCGCCCATGTTGAAGTCGCCCACCGCGACGATCATGAAGCGCTCCAGATCCAGCGGCAGGCCAAACCGGGCTTCGTCCCAGGCCACCGAGGCGATCAGCGAGTTCATCGCATGCTCGGTCTTGTCCAGGTCACCGCGCCGCACAAACACCTGCAGCAGATGGTCTTTGCCGGAGCGGGCACGGATGCGCTGCTCACGCGCCACCAGATCGGCCGCCACCAGCGCAAACAAATAGCTGGGTTTGGGGAAGGGGTCGTGCCATGTCGCCAGGTGGCGGCCGTGGTCCAGCTCGGCCGTCTTCACCAGGTTGCCATTGCTCAGCAGCACCGGGTATTTGGCCTTGTCGGCACGCAAGGTGACGGTAAACACCGCCATCACATCGGGCCGGTCCAGAAAATACGTGATGCGGCGGAAGCCCTCGGCCTCGCACTGCGTGAAAAACCCACCGCCGCTGGTGTACAGCCCGCAGAGCTGGGTGTTTTTCTCGGGCGCGCAGGTGTTGCGGATCTCCAGCGTGAAGCTGGGTTTGTCGGGCGGGTTGTCGATCACCAACATGCCGTCTTCATGGCGGAACGACACGCTCTCGCCGTCGGCCAGGCAGCGCAGCAGGGTCAGGTCCTGGCCATGCAGCTTCAGCGGCTGGCCGGGTGCCGCGTTGGCATCACGCGCTATCAACAGCTTGCTGGCGACGATGGTCTTGGCCGGGTCCAGGTCAAAGCTCAGATCGACGCTGCGGATCCAGAACGCCGGGGCGGCGTAGTCTTCGCGGCGGATCACGCTGGCAGGTCCTTCACGCATGGTGGGCCTCAATTCTCGAAAGAGTAGACAAGCAGGCCGCTGGCAGCAGCGGCGCGGGCGAGTTGGTGGTCGCAGGTGGCCAAGCCTGCACATCGCAGTTCGATCGCACAGGCCAGGTGCAGCGCGTCCAGCGTGGCCAGCGGTGTACCCAGTTCGCGCAGCAGACCGATGGCACGCTGAAAGCTCGCCACCTCGAAAGGCTGCATGGCCCACAGCGCGCCGCTGAGGTCGGCGCTCAGGTGCCGGCGCGCCTGCACCGCAAAGTCAGCGCCCATCAAGCCCTGGCGCATCAAGCGCTGCAGGATGGATTCAAACTCGGCGGCCACCAGCGGCGAGATCACGCAATCGTCGTCATGGCTGGCCAGGAAGGCATCCACCCGGTCGGACCCCGCTTCGGCGATGTAGCGCTTGGCGAAGGCGCTGGTGTCGAAGTAGGTTGACACGGGCTCAACCCTGATCGCGTTCCGCGCGAACCAAAGCGCCCAGCGCACCTGCGGGCAAGGGGTTCATGCGTGCGCGATGCGCCGCCAACGACGGTACATCGCGTTTGCGCACGATGGGCAGGATGCGGGCAACCGGCTCGCCGTTGCTGACCAGCAGCAGCTCATGCTCTTGGGCCAGCGTCTCCCGCAGGTGCGGAATGGCGCTGCGCAGCTCGCGGACATTGATGGATTTCATGTGGCACGCATTCTGAGTATGTGGCACACCTAGTGTAGTCGCCCGCCGACGCAGCGCTTCCCGGATTTGTCGTGCTTACAAACCCGATTTCAGGCTGGCAGAAATGAACTGGTCCAGATCCCCATCCAGCACCTTCTGGGTGTTGGAGGTTTCCACGTTGGTGCGCAAATCCTTGATGCGGCTGTTGTCCAGCACATAGCTGCGGATCTGGTGGCCCCAGCCTACGTCGGTCTTGGTGTCTTCCAGCTTCTGCTGCTCTTCCATGCGTTTTCGCATCTCGTGGTCGTAGAGCCGGCTGCGCAGCCGTTTCCAGGCTACATCGCGGTTGCTGTGCTGGCTGCGGCCGTCCTGGCACTGCACGACGATGCCGGTGGGGATGTGTGTCAACCGCACCGCAGAGTCGGTCTTGTTGATGTGCTGGCCACCGGCGCCGCTGGCGCGGAAGGTGTCCACCCGCACGTCGGACGGGTTGATGTCGATTTCGATCGAATCATCCACCTCGGGGTAGACAAACAGCGACGCAAAACTGGTGTGGCGGCCACCGGCCGAATCAAATGGGCTTTTGCGCACCAGCCGGTGCACGCCGGTCTCGGTGCGCAGATGGCCAAAAGCGTAGTCACCTTCAACCTTGATCGTCGCGTTCTTGATGCCGGCAATTTCGCCCGGCGTCTCATCTTCCATCGTGGTCTTGAAGCCCTTGCGCTCGCAGTACTTCAGGTACTGGCGCA
>JANOBL010000509.1:0-3971 GCA_031411635.1 Betaproteobacteria bacterium | reverse complement strand
AGGCCTGACGGTGACCGAAGTCAAGGGCTTTGGCCGCCAAAAGGGCCATACCGAGCTGTATCGCGGCGCCGAGTATGTGGTCGAGTTTTTGCCCAAGGTCAAGGTTGAGGTGGTGGTCAAGGACGGCGATGTGGACCGCTGTCTGGACGCCATCGTCAAAGCCGCCAAGACCGGCAAGATTGGCGACGGCAAGATCTTTGTCACCCGGGTGGAGCAGGTGGTGCGCATCCGCACCGGCGAGACCGACGAATCGGCGGTTTGAACCCGCCGCAGGCTGCGTCAAATCCGCCCGAAGTCGCCGCTTGGCGCATCGCTGCGGGCGGCCCACAAAGCGCCCAGCAGTTGATCGGCATCCTCGGCGATTTGCAGCGTGGCCATCTGCTCATCGCCCATGAAGCCCTGCTTCACCGAGTGCTGCAAAAACGCCAGCAGCGGCGCCCAGTACCCCAGCACATCCAGTAGCCCCAGCGGGCGCTGGTGGTAGCCCAGGTGGCGCCAGGTCCAGACCTCGAACAACTCCTCGAACGTGCCGATGCCGCCCGGCATCGCGATGAATGCATCTGAGCGCTCGGCCATCATCTGCTTGCGCTCGTGCATGCTGCGCACCACATGCAACTCGGTCAGGCCGGCGTGGCCCACCTCCAGGCGCATCAGCGAGTCCGGGATCACGCCCACCACCCGGCCGCCGGCGGCCAAGGTGGCATCGGCCAGCGTGCCCATCAGCCCCGCGCGGCCGCCGCCATACACAAGCTGCCAACCCCGCCGGCCAATGGCGCCGCCCAAGGCCGTTGCCAGGGCCTGGTAGGCCGGTTGGCTGCCCGGGCGCGAGCCGCAATAGACGCAGACCGAAAACGGCGCAGCCGCATTGGCCGGTGAAGGATTCATTTTTTCTGGGCCGGCACAGCCGGCCGCCAGGTCACCAGCCGGGTGCCGCAGACCACGTCGTGCCAGAACTGCCGGTCTGGCCGCAACCAGGCCAGTGCGGCGTACAGCAGCACGCCCATCACCATGATGCCCACCAGTGCTGCGCCACCGGTCAGGCCCGAAAAATGCGCGGTTGCCCAGGCTGGCACAAACCACATCCAGGCCAGCAGATAACGGCCAAATGCCTGCACCTGGCGCACCGGTTGGCCATCGGCACGCAGCAATCGCAGATGCCAGGCCTTCATCGCCACCGTCTGGCCACCACGTGACCAGAACCAGGTGAAGTAGATCGCCAGCACGATGAACAAAAACGCCTGCAAGCCGCTTTTGCCCTGCAGCGCGTGGCGTTGCTGGGTCAGGCTGGAAAACAGATAGCCCGCCACCATCAGCACGCCAAACAGCAGCATGCCTTCGTAGACAAAGGCCAACAGGCGCCGTGCCACACCTGGCGTGGTGTTGGCTGCCGGCCCAGGCGCGACCGCCATTGGGGGGGGCATTGCGGGCATTGCCGACTCGGCCGTTGCGCCAGCGCGGTGGCCGCCGGCGGCACTGCTGCCCAGGCTCATGGCTGGCGCGGTGAGGATGCGGCAGCCTGGGGGCCACTGCGCGGCAACAGCGTGCTGCGGTCCACCTGGCCAGACTGGGCAGCGATCTTGGGCTCGCCCGGACGGTGATGCACCGGGGGTTCGGCCCGGGTGGTCATCAAGGTGGTGGTGGCGCCCGGTTTGGCCTGCACCATGGTAGGGGCCACGGGCTTGGCAGCCGGTGTCGACGCGGCAGGCCGGGCGGCTTGCGCTTGTTTGGGGCCTGCAGCACCACCAGCCGCGGCACGTCCACGTTCATCGGCCGGCCGGTTGCGGTCGGCCAGCGCTTGTTTGGCGTCGCCGGGCAGCGCCTGGTAGGCCTCCCAACGGGCCTGCTTTTGCTCGGGCGAAAACTGTTTGGACTCCTGGAACGACAGCCGTGCCCGGCCCCGCTCGGCCGGCGTCATGCGCGCCCACTCGGCCATGCGCTGCTGCACACGTTGCTGGTCAGCCACCGGCATGGCCGGGAAGCGGACCGCAACCTCCAGCCATTTGGCCTTGCGCGGCGCGTCGATCGAGGCCCAGTCGCGCTCCAACGGCCCCAGCGCGGCGCGCTGCGACGGTGTCAGGCTGGTCCAAGCGGGGCCACCGGCGGCGGGCGCACGCGCCGCCGCGGCCGAGGCTGACTGCGCAGGCAGTGGCTGTGAGAGCACGGGTGTGGCCGCCACGGCACCGGCCAGCACCGCAGCGCTGAACCAGCGGGTCGACCAGACGCAAAAGCTCACTGTTGCTGCCGGGTTCAGGGCGCCTCGGCGCCGCGCAGAAACTCCGAGAAGCCGGGGTCACCATAAGCTGCGGGTGGCAACTCGTCGGCCAGCAACGCGCTGTCGATCTCGGCCGCCGCGTTGATCTGCGCCAGATCGTGGTGTTGCTGGATGAACACCAGGCCGGCCACCAATACCGCCAGCGGCAGCACCGACGCCAGGCGCAACCAGACCGGCGGCGGCCCGCCCAGCACGGCGCTGCGGCCGGACAGGCCCAGGCCCATCACCGGGCTGGCTGCTACCGCCGCCGCTACACGGCGCTGCTGCAGTGCCAAGGCCAGCGCACGCTCACGGCCAAAGCGCAGGCGCTCGGAAATATCGTGCGGCAGCGATTCGGCGCCGCGATTCAGCGCCGCCGTCATGCGCAACGCCACCTGCCCTTCGAGCAAATCCCGGCGGGCTGCCGCCAGCGGCATCAATGCTTGGTTGTTGATCACGGCGTTATTCCCTTGGTTCGAAGTGCTTTGGCCAGTGCATGCACCGCCCTGGAACAGTGCGTCTTGACACTGCCCTCGGAGCAGCCCATCACCGACGCCGTCTCGGCAACGTCCAGCTCTTCCCAATAACGCAGCAGGAAGGCTTCTCGTTGACGACCCGGCAGTTCGGCAATCTGCGCTTCGATCAGTAGCAAGATTTGTGACCGGGACACGGTTTCTGCGGCGCTTTCGGCGCCCAGCATGCCCTCGGCAGACTCCAGGCTTTCCAGCAGGTCGAAATCGCCATCGCCGCCGTCGACATCGAAGTCCGACATGTTTTGCAGCACCGAGTTCCGCACCTTCTGGCGCCGGAACCAGTCCATCGTCGCGTTCGACAGGATGCGCTGGAACAACAACGGCAATTCTGCGGCCGGGCGGTCGGCGTATTTGTCGGCCAGGCGGATCATTGAATCCTGAACAACGTCGAGCGCGGCATCATCGTCGCGCACCGCGTACACGGTGCGCTTGAAAGCACGCTTCTCAACGCTCTTGAGGAAATCTGATAGTTCTTTGTCGCTCGCCAAGGTTGACCCGCTGCTGTCCCACGTCACCCGGTGGGGGCGGCCCCGGACCGCTTTTGATTATGGCATCCGCGTGCATCATGGCACTGGCGGCCGGTGCGGCGCAGCGATCTGGTGCGATAATGCTGCTTCGCACAAAGCGCACTGGTCTGAAGCTGGCCCGCCCACCCGAGGGGCCTTTTGTTTTTGATCTCCCTGGTCCCACATCCGCCTCACAAGGGCGCGAGCAGGGGCACCGATGGATTTTCGTCAGAGAAATTCACAGAGGTTCTGAATGGACATGTCTTCTGCGGACATCAAGCGCGCCGCTACGGCCGCCCCGCAAACCCCATCCCCGTCTTCTCCCGCGTCTGCTGAACTGAACGGTTCAGAGATCCTCGTGCGCTGCCTGCAGGCCGAGAACGTCAAGTTCATGTGGGGCTACCCCGGTGGGGCGGTGCTCTACATCTACGACGCGCTGTACAAGCAAAACACCATCGAGCATGTGCTGGTGCGCCATGAGCAGGCCGCCGTGCACGCCGCCGACGGTTATGCACGCGCCACCGGCGAGGTAGGTGTGGCGCTGGTCACCAGCGGCCCGGGCGTGACCAATGCCGTCACCGGCATTGCCACCGCCTACATGGACTCGATCCCGATGGTGATCATCACCGGCCAGGTGCCGACACCGGCGATCGGCCTGGATGCGTTCCAGGAATGCGACAC
>JANOBL010000508.1:0-3079 GCA_031411635.1 Betaproteobacteria bacterium | reverse complement strand
CACCCACCCGGCCAGCCACCCCGCCACCCACCCCACCAGCCCACCCGACAACCCGATCAGCGCTGCGTCTGCACAAACCCCATCAGGTAATCGACGATCACCGGCATGCGCAGGTCGGTCACGGCCTTGGTGCTGCTGGGCGCGGCATTGGACACGCCGGTGGCGGTCTTGATGTCGACCGCCGATTTGCCGTACTTGGCAAACTTGGACGCCAGCGCATCGCGCGAGGCGCAGCGCAGATCGCGTGAGCCTTTTGAGCTGGCGATGAACTCGATGATGCCGATGTCTTTTTCGCCCTTGGTGCTGCTGATCTCGGTCAGCACCTTCTTGGCGCTGCCGCTGGCCTGGAACTTGTCGACAATGGCCTTGCTGGCTGCCGCATCCACTCCGTTGGTCCAGGTATTCTTGTTCTGCTGCATGCGCTCGAAAAAGTCACCGCGCTTGGACAAAGCCTCAATGGTGCCGCAGGCCACGGCCTTGGCCAGCAAGTCGTCCACCCCTTCCTTGACACGGATGCGCACTTTTTGCGGGGTGGCAGCAATCTCGCGCTTGGCCACCATGTTGGTTTTGCACCATTCGGCAAACGCCGGTTTCATCATCTCGGCTTCGGTGGCGGGCAGCTTGCCGCGGTCGCGCCAGGTGTCGGAGAACTCGTCGGTGAAGCTGGCGCCGCCGCCGCCCAGCTTGATCTCGCGCACGTTGTACTGGTCGCGGTAGGCTTGCCACAGCGCCTGGCCCTGGTCCAGCGCCAGGCCTTTGACGTTTTTGTAGTCGGCCGCGTTGGACGGGTCGGGCCGGGCCCAGTACTGCTTGCCATTGGCGCTGAACACCGCCTGGATCAGGCCGGCGCACATCGTGCAGGGCCGCAGCGTGGAGAACAGCATCGCCCGATCCGGCACCCGGCCCTTGATCGAGAACAAGGCCCGCACCTCGGCATGGCCGCAGCCCTTTTCGCCATGCCATTTGCTGCCGGTGGCGATCACCAGCCCGCTGGCATTGGCCACCATCGCCAGCACCGCGGCGCCGCTGCGGTGCTCCAGCAGCAGCGCGGCCATCAGGTACAGCCGCGGGATGTTGTGAAAGCCGTTGGCATTGGGCGTGAAGATGTCGCCCTGGGCCAGCACCGTGCCGTCGGGCGGATCGTCGCCTTGCAGCGCCACCTCGCAGAGGGCAAATTTACCGGTCGGCAGCACTGGCTCCGGGTCCGGCTTGCCCAGCACCTGGCGATTGAAGCCGATCGGCAAGGTGGACGCCATGAAGCCCAGGCCCTGGGCGGCCAATATCCAGGCATCGGGCACCTGGTAGGTGGTGCGGATCTGCCGGTTCGACCAGTTGGCGTCAAAGGCATAGGCCAGTAGCAGATAAGCCGGATCGATGCGGCCATTTTTGCTGGGGTCGGCCGCGGCCACGTACAGCGTGCCGTCCGGGGCCAGCATCGAGGCAACCGCACCCTTGGGAAACTGCGCTGGCGCCAGCGCTGTGGTGGTGAACATCGCGGGCTCCTTGGGGCATCAGCGCGATATTACTGGCGCGGTGGCCGCTACGTGCGTTATCGAAGTTAGGGGTGGCCGATGTTGGGCCCGGCCGGGCGGGTTACATCGCGATTACCGCGCAAAGCCGCTGCCCGGGGCTGCACCGCGACAATTTATTGCGGCATCATTCGGCCGCGCAAGCGTTGGGCAAATCCGGAAAGTGTCCCGGCGCGCGATGCAGCCGCACCCGGCCCGGGCAGCGTTCGATGCCAGCCGTTCCCAACTTTGATACCAGGAGACAACATGACTATCCAACACAAGATCATCGCCGGCGCCTTGCTGGCCGCGTATGGCGCGCTGGCCATGGCCCAGACCACCGTGGGCGTGAGCTGGTCCAACTTTCAGGAAGAGCGCTGGAAGACCGACGAGAAGGCGATGAAGGACCAACTCACCAAGCTGGGTGGCAGTTATGTGAGCGCCGATGCCGGCGGCTCGCCCGAGAAGCAGCTCGCCGACATCGACGGCCTGATCGCCAAGGGTGCCAAGGCGCTGATCATCCTGGCGATGGACAAGGACGCCATCGTGCCGGCTCTCGCCAAGGCCAAGGCCAAGAACATTCCGGTGGTGGCCTACGACCGGCTGATCGAGGCGCCGGGCGTGTTCTACATCACCTTCGACAACAAAGAGGTGGGCCGCATGCAGGCGCGTGCGGTGCTGGCCGCCAAGCCCAAGGGCAACTACGTGATGATCAAAGGATCGCCCACCGACCCGAACGCCGATTTCCTGCGCTCGGGCCAGCAAGAGGTGCTGGCCGATGCGATCAAGTAGGGCGACATCAAGATCGTCGGCGAGGAGTACACCGACGGCTGGAAGCCCGAGGTGGCGCAAAAGAACATGGAGCAGATCCTCACCAAAAACGCCAACAAAGTGGACGCGGTGGTGGCCAGCAACGACGGCATGGCCGGCGGCGTGGTGGCGGCCTTGTCGGCACGCGGCCTGAAGGGCGTGCCGGTGTCGGGCCAGGACGGTGACCATGGCGCGCTGAACCGCGTGGCGCTGGGCAGCCAGACTGTGTCGGTGTGGAAA
This sequence comes from Betaproteobacteria bacterium, assembly GCA_031411635.1. Lineage (GTDB taxonomy): Bacteria > Pseudomonadota > Gammaproteobacteria > Burkholderiales > Burkholderiaceae_C > Pseudaquabacterium. The sequence goes on along the minus strand of JANOBL010000508.1, from coordinate 521 downwards.
GACTCGCGCGACCTGGGCCGCGAGGCGGCCACGGCGGCGGTGTCGTTGGCCGGTGGCAAGAAGGTGGAAGGCTCGGTGATGTGGGCCGAGGGCGCCAAGAAGATATCGATGAACGCGATGTTCCTGAAAGCCGTGCCGGTGACGCAGGCCAACCTGGACAGCGTGCTCAAGGCCGGCCACATCAGCAAGGACGCGCTGTGCAAGGGCGTTGACAAGGCCACCGGCCCGGCGGCCTGCAAGTAAGCGGCAGCTTTCCCTCGCTTGCCTCTCCGGCCGCCGCTGCATGGGCGGCGGCCGGCGCCTGTCAACTTCTGGAGCCGCAAATGCTGAACCGCTTGCAAATCAGCGCGCTGGACCTGCGCCTGTCGATCATGGCCGGTGTGCTGATCGTGATGGCCGCAGTCTTCCACGGCCTGACCGGCAATTTCCTGACGCCGGAAAACCTCTACAACATCGCCCAGCAGACGGCCGTCGTGGGCATCGTCGCCACCGCGATCTCGCTGGTCATCGTGGCGCGCCAC
>JANOBL010000507.1:0-7153 GCA_031411635.1 Betaproteobacteria bacterium | reverse complement strand
AAGCTGTTGGAGCCGCTGTGAGCGGCCATCGCCGGCCCGGGCGTCAGGGGCCGGCTGGCGACAACCGAACAAATCACTAAGGCCTGCGCGGTGTAGTATTTGACGATGACTGAAGCCGCCAAAAGCCTGCTGCGCTCGTTCAAGGCGCTCCCTCAAACCGACCAGCATGAGATCTTGGTCAGCTTGTTGCGCCTGCCGCTTGAAACTGCGTACAGCGCACCGACCGATGACGATCTGCTCGACGCTGCCGACCAGATTTTTGTCGAGATGGATCAGGCCGAGCGCGAGCAGTGATATTGGCTGCACGGGGCGAGGTCTGGCTGGTTGACCTTGGCCTGGCCGCGAAAGTCCGCCCTTGCCTGGTGATCAGCGTTCCGGTCCAAGCGACGGACCGATCTCTGGTCTCGCTGGTTCCGCACACCACCAGCCTGCGTGGATCGCGGTTCGAGGTGCCGGCGGCGATCCGATTCTTGAAGCCTGGTGCATTCGATGCACAAGGTCTCGTGACGGTGCCGCTGCCACGGTTGATCCGGCGCATCGGCACGCTGTCTGCGCAGCAACTCGCCGACGTCGAGCAAGCGCTGTTGTCCTGGTTGGGCATGCAAAACGGGGCCTGACACTTCGCTCGGCGACAATCCGCACCTCGCTGCAGCGGACAACAAAAAATGGCCGACAAGGGCAAGATTCTGGTGGTCGATGACGACCGGCTGGTGCTGGCCACCGTCACCCACGGCCTGGCCCAGGCCGGCTACGAGGTGATCGACGCCGACAACGGCGACGACGCGATCCTGCTGGCACGCGAGCACCGGCCCGATCTGGCGCTGCTGGACATCCGCATGGAGGGCAAGAGCGGCCTGGACGTGGCGGCCTACCTGCGCGAGGTGCTGCACATGCCGTTCATGTTTTTGTCGGCATTTGCCGACGACGAGACGGTGCAGCAGGTCAAGGCGTTGGGCGCGGTGGCCTACCTGGTCAAGCCGCTGGACATCGGCCAGATCGTGCCCACGGTGGCGGCAGCCTTTGCCAACCTGCCGGCCCGCGCCGGTGCCGCCAGCCTGGCGCCGGCCCGGCCGACAAACGCCATACCGGCGCCGGGCGCACTCGATCTGGTGCCGATGGCAGTGGGTGTGCTGATGCACCGCTACTCACTGCAGCGTGGCCAGGCGCTGGCGCGCTTGCAAAAGCTGGCCACCGATGAGCAACACAGCCTGGCCGACCAGGCCGCGCGGCTGGTGGACGCGGTGGAGTTGCTGGCCCGGCCGGGCCAGGGCTAGCCCTTCAGCGTGAAGAAAAAGCTGGCGCCATGCCCTACCTCGCCCTCGGCCCAGATCTCGCCGCCATGCCGGCGCACGATGCGGCGCACTGACGCCAGGCCCACACCGGTGCCCTGAAAATCGCTGCTGCTGTGCAGGCGCTGGAACACGCCAAACAGCCGGTCGGCAAAACGCATGTCAAAACCGGCGCCGTTGTCCTGCACCCGAAAGACACGCCGGCCGTCCAGGTCCACGGTGTCGAATTGAATCTCCGGCCGGGCCACCTTGGCGCTGTACTTCCAGGCATTGCCCAGCAGGTTTTCCAGCGCCATGCGCAGCAGCGTGGGGTCGCCCTGCACCTGCAGGCCGGGCGCGATGCGCACCACCGCCGGGCGCTCGGGCGCGACGCGCTGCAGATCGGCGATCACCCAACCCGCAAGCTGCGACAGGTTGACCGGTTGGCGCGCCAACGGCTGGCTTGACAGCCGCGACAGCGACAACAGCGCGTCGATCATGTGGTTCATGCGTGCGGCGGCGGCCATCACCCGGTCCAGGTGGTCGCGGCCCACCCGGTCCAGCGCCGCGCCGTAGTCCTCTTTCAGGATGCGGCCAAAGCCCTCGATGACCCGGATCGGTGCCCGCAAATCGTGCGAGATGGTGTAGCTGAACGCCGCTTGCTCGGCGGCCAGCGCGGTGTCAGCGGCGGCCGCGCCGGGCTCGGCCAAGGCCAGCGCCAACAGCAGCGTGCCTGGGCCGGTGTTGGCCGCATCGCCGATCACGCACAGCCGCACGCGCCAGCCGTCGCCCTCGCTGGACTGGCCCGGTGTCAATGCCAGCACCCGCTGGCGCAGGCCGTCCGGCAAGCGGCCCAGCGCCTGTTCCCAGGGCTGTTGTTGGTCATCCGGCAAAGCCTCGGAGACAGCGGCCAGCCCCAGCAGCGCACAGGCGGCCGGGTTGGCACGGGCCAGCACCCAACCCGCATTGTCAGCGGCCCGGCGCGCCAGGCACAGCGCCGCCGGCCCGTGCTGCAGCAAGGCCTCGAAGCCCTGTTGCGCGGTGCGTGCCGCCTGGCCTGGCTCGGTGGGCCAGGCCACGCCCAGGTAGCCGGCAAACCGGCCCCGGCCGTCAAAACGCGGCAGGCCGCGCAGCGCCCAGGGCTTGGGCGCGCCGCTGGCGTTGCTGCCAGCTTGCATCACTTGCAACTCGCCCAGCGGCATCTGGGCCATCAACCGCGCCTGCAAGGTTTTTTCGGCATCGTCAAAGCGCAACCACAGCGCATCGCCGCTGAACGCCCCGGCCACCCAGGACGAAGCCGGTGCACCCAGCGGTGGCTGCAGCCGTACCAGCCGGTGCTGGTCATCAGTCTGCCAGCACCAGACATCGATCAACTGGCCCAGCAGATGCGTGCCCAGCCTGGCCTCGCGCAGCCGGTCGGCCTGGCGCTGCCGGCTCCAATACGCCCCACTGAGCAGCGCGCCGGCGGCGATCAGCAGCAGCGCAAGCGCGTTCAACCACGGTGCCCAGGCCGGCTGGCCTGCCAGCAGCGCGGCCACCACGGCGCTGGCCAGCAAGGTGAGCGGCAGCAGGGGCCAGGTGAGGGGTGGGGCACCGCCGGGTGACGGGGCACCGGCTTCGCGGTTGCGCGGCATCAAAACGATTGTACGGATCGGCAACAAACGGCCTGCAGCGCTCAAGTTGTACCCGGCCATGCCGAAACCGATGCCGTGGGTGTTTGGTCCCGGCAAACCGACAACGACTGTCCAACTCTCCCGATTGACGCCGTCGCGCTGGCAACCGATGCTGCCGTTTTTGCCATTTCCCGTCCAGTGGTCTGGTTGGCTGTCCCGGACATTCTGCGAGACCTCACCGATGATCGACACCCCGCCTGACTTGCTGCCTGAAACGCCGGCCCTGCCAGCCGTCACCGGCCCGACCGTGCGCGAGCTGGACGCCCAGGCGCTGGCCAACCTGGCGCTGCTGGACCCCAGCGGTGCCAACTTGTTATTGCCACGGGTGCTCAGCACCTACCTCGGATCGCTGGCCCGCTTGATGCTGCAGTTGCGCGCAGCACGCCAGCCCTTCAACCCCGATGCGGTCAAGCTGGCGGTGCACACCTTAAAATCCTCGTCAGCGAGTGTGGGTGCCCTGGTTTTGTCGGGCCTGTGCGGCGCTGCGGAGAATGCAGTGCGCGACGCTCAGTTTGGCGGTTTGCCCGCGATACTGGACGATCTGGAGGCCGAGGCCAAAAACGCCGAAGCCGCTGTTCATCAACTGCTGATGCGTTTGTAGCCTGCCCCCTTTGATGCCGCTGTCCCACGCGTTTGACGCCAACGACTCACCCGAGCGGCCCAAGGTGCTGCTGGTCGATGATGATGAAGTGACGCTGATGCTCACCGCCGTGGCGCTGCGTGAGCGTGGCTTCGAGATCACCGAGGCCAGCAGCGGCGAGCAGGCGCTGGGCTTGCTGGAAGACTGGCTGCCCGACATCATCGTGCTGGATGCCCTGATGCCGGGCCTGGACGGCTTTGCCACCTGCCAGGTGCTGCGTGGCATGGCCGGCTTCGAAAACATGCCGGTGCTGATGCTCACCGGGCTGGACGACGAGGCCTCGATCACCCGCGCCTACCAGGTGGGCGCCACCGATTTTTTCGTCAAGAGCAACCAGTGGAGCCTGCTGTCCGGCCGCTTGCGTTACCTGTTGCGCTCGTCGCGCACCCGGCTGGAGCTGGAGCGCAGCAAAAGCAAGCTGGCGCGGGCGCAAGACCTGGCACGCATGGGCAGTTTTGATTGGCGCAAGCCGATGCCGGCGTTGGCTGGCACCAACCCAACCCCCAATCCGGGTGGGCTGACCCTGGCGCCCGAGGCGCTGCGGGTGTTTGGTTTTGGCCCGCACGACAAGGTGTCGCTGCGCCGCTTGGTGCGCATGGTGCCGATGCCCGAGCGGCGTGGCCTGACCCGGGTGTTGACCGGTGTGCAAACCCAGAGCACCGTGCTGGCGATCGATGTGCCGGTGCACCTGGCCGACAGCCGCATGCGCATCCTGCATGTCGAGGCCGAGCCCGAGTTCAACGAGCATGGTCATGCGGTGGGCTACACCGGCATCGTGCAGGACGTGACCGACCGGCGTGTGGCCGAAGACCGCATCCGCCATCTGGCCAACTTTGATGCGCTCACCGGCCTGCCCAACCGGCGCCAGCTCATCTGGCGCACCGAGCGTGCACTGGACCATGCGCGCCGGCTGGGCCACCGCGCGGCGATGCTGCTGATCGACCTGGACCGCTTCAAGGTCATCAACGACACGCTGGGCCATGCGGCAGGCGATGAGTTGCTGGTGGAAGTGGCACGCCGCCTGCGTGGCTGTGTGCGGCACAGCGACCAGGTGATGGACGCCGCGCTGGAGACCGCCGGCCTGCGCAGCCACCGCACCTTGGAGGCGGTGGGCCGGCTGGGCGGCGACGAGTTCATCGCCTTGCTGCCCGAGGTGATCGACGAGGCCGATGCCGAGTGGGTATCGCGCCGCATCCTGGAGGCGATGCGCGAGCCGGTCTGGGTCAGTGGCCAGGAGTGTTTTGTCACCGCCAGCGTGGGCATCTCGATGTACCCGGTGGACGGTATGTCGGTGGCCGACCTGATGCGCAATGCCGACGTTGCGATGTACTCGGTCAAAAACACCGGGCGCAACAACGCCGCGCTGTACAGCCCGATGCTGGCCGGCCGTGGCCGCGAGAAACTGGAGCTGGAGGCCGCGCTGCACAAGGCGATCGAGCGCAACGAGCTGGTGCTGCACTACCAGCCCAAGATCGACGTGCGCTCCGCCCGCATGGTGGGCGCCGAGGCCTTGATGCGCTGGCAGCGTGGCAGCGCGCTGGTGCCGCCCGGTGATTTCATCCCGATGGCCGAAGAAACCGGGCTGATCGTGCCGCTGTCCGAGTGGGCGCTGCGCGAGGCGGCACGGCAGGCCAAGATCTGGAGCCTGAACTTCGGTTTCGCCGATTCGATCGCGGTCAACCTGCCGAACCGCATGTTCGAGCGCAGCGATCTGGTCGAGACCATCCACCAGGCCGTGTCGGCGTTTGGTGTGCCGCACCGCGCGATCCAGTTGGAGATCACCGAAACCGGGCTGATGAAGGATCTGCAAAACGTGATCCCGTCGCTGCACCGGCTGACCGAGATCGGTGTCGAGATTTCGATCGACGATTTCGGCACCGGTTATTCGTCGCTGGCCTACTTGACCACCCTGCCGATCTCCGAGCTGAAGATCGACCGCAGCTTTGTGCGCGATCTGGGCATCACGCCCCAAAGCTCGGCGGTGGTCACGGCCATCATCGCGCTGGCGCGCTCGCTGGGCCTGCGGGTGATTGCCGAGGGCGTGGAAAACCTGCGCCAGATGGAGGTGCTGCACCGCCTGGGCTGCACCGTGATGCAGGGCTTTTTGTTCAGCCGGGCGATTCCGCCCGACGAGTTGGAAGTGTGGCTGCAGCAAACCGTGTTGCCGCGCAAGGCGCCGTGGATCGTGCAGGCCGGCGCAGAGCTGATCGAAGCGCCGCGCAGCACCGGCACACGCCGACCCTGAGGCCGGCCCTGACCCCGCCTTTTTCTGGAGACCCTGTTGACGATGGATGCCCACCGGGCTGCCGCTGCTGTGCCGGCCCAGATTGCCAAGGGCGCGCTGCGCCGCTTGGCGATGAACAAGCTGGAACCCACCCCCGCCAACTACGCCCGCGCCTATGCCGACGAGAGCGGCGAGCCGGCCGCCGCCGAAGGCCTGTTGCCGGTGCGTGCCCGTGCCGCTGTGGAGCGCCTGGTGCAGCGCGCCAGCGAGGACATGGCGCTGCGCAGCGAGCTGACCAACGCCTTGATGGACGCACGTTACGACGACTTGCAGCGTGCGTTGGACAAGACCGCCAACGCCGCCGCGGCCGCGGCCCAGGCCTGGGCCCAGTTGATCGACCGGCTGACCCGCGGGCTGGAGCGCGGCGCGCGCAACTGGACCACGGCGCGCAAAAAAGACAGCCTGCAACGGGTGCTGGACAGCAGCCGCAACGATGCGCAGCGCTTGCAGCAGCGGCTGCGCCAGTTGCTCACCGCCTGGGAGCAAGACCAGGCCGATGTGGAGGTGGAGGCGGCCAGTGCCGCGGTTGAAACAACGCCAACCCAGCCCGGCCCGGACCAGGCCCATCACCGCATCGTTCACGATTTGCAAACCACCGTGGCCAGTGCGCTGCCGGCCGGTGAGCCCCGGGCTGCCGAGCTGGCCGACGAACTGGCGCTGCTGGCGCAGCGCCTGGCGCAAGAAGGCGCCAGCGCCACGCTGGCCGATGCCGTGGCGGCGGTGTGCCAACGTGCGCGCCGCCTGCTGGGCCTGCGCCATGAACTGGTCAACGAGTTGCTGGCCTTGTGCGCATCGTTGACCGGCGGCATGGCCGATCTGGCCGAAAACGCGAGCTGGGCCCAGGGCCAAGGCCAGGCCTTGCAGCAGCGCATTGCCAGCGCCGACAGCGCCCGCGCGGTGCGCGCCGCGCGTGAACTGCTGGACCACACCCGCCAGCAGCAGCGCACGTTGCAAAACGAGCGCACCCAGGCCCGCGATGCGCTCAAGCAAGTGGTGCGCGAGGTGCTTAGCGGCCTGGGCGACCTGGTGGGTGCCACCGGCCGCTTCAGCGACAAGGCGCAGGCCTATGCCGGGCAGATCGAAGCCGCCAACTCGCTGGAAAGCCTGGCCGCGCTGGTGCGTGAGCTGGCCGGCGAAAGCCGCGCGGTGCACGGCCTGGTGGCCGGTGCACGCGAGCGCCTGGCCGCCGAGCATGCACGCGCCAGCACGCTGGAAGCCAAGGTCAACGGCCTGGAGGCCGAGCTGCGGCGCTTGTCCGACGAGGTGGGCACCGACGCGCTGACCCAGG
>JANOBL010000506.1:0-3228 GCA_031411635.1 Betaproteobacteria bacterium | reverse complement strand
GTGCCGGTGCCACCGGCCATGCGCAGGCTCATGGAATGGCTGCCGCGGCATGTCCCGGCGCATGACGATGAGACCACCTTGGTCCACGGCGACTATCGCCTGGACAATGTGATCCTCCATCCGACCGAACCGCGCATCATCGGCGTGCTGGACTGGGAGCTCTCCACGCTGGGCCATCCGCTGGCGGATTTCTCGTACCACGCGATGAGCTGGCGCATCGCGCCGCAGTTGTGGCGCGGCATTGCAGGTCTGGACCTGGCGGCGCTGGGCATCCCGAGCGAACAGGAGTACCTGCACCTGTACGCGAGCCGCACGGGCCGGGATCCCGAGACGCACTGGAACTTCTACCTGGCCTTCAACCTGTTCCGGATAGCTGCGATTCTCCATGGGATCGCGCAGCGCGCCGCGTCGGGCACTGCGGCTTCGGCGGATGCGGCGGATACGGGCCGCAAGGCATGGCCGTTGTCCGAACTGGGCTGGCAGTGCGCACAGCGCTACGCGGGCATCTAGCGGGACGGGTGACGGATGACCGCGTTGAACGACTGTGAACCGCCTGACACTTCCATCACCGCCAGGGTCTTGCCCTGCGTGGGCCGCACCGCGCCGATGCTGAGCGGAATCCAGTCGATCTGGGCTTTCATGATCCCGGTCATCGCACCGTGGCGCTCTGGCGAGGTCCACACTTCCAGCGTCAGCAGCTTGCTGTACGAGCGCTAGCGCAGCGAGCCATAAAGCAGCAGAAAGCGCGGCGCGTGAGTCGAGGCGCCGGCGCCGGCGCCTGCAAAACGTGCGCCAGTGGGTTTGTCAAACAGCGCGCCGTCAACATTGGGCAGACTCAGGTCAAGCAGCGACACGGCAAGCCTTTGCATCGATGACCACCACGGCGTCCGACGGGTGGCTCAAGCTTGTGACCAGCGGTGTCACGACGATCGGCCGATACACCAGGACCGGGCGCACGACCGTGAAGCCGATGGTGCTGCCAGTCATGCGGTGTGTCCGGCTTCGTACCAGCCCTTGCTTTGATTGACGATCCGCACCACCAGCAGCATCACCGGCACTTCGATCAGCACGCCAACCACGGTGGCCAGTGCCGCACCCGATTCAAAACCAAACAGGCTGATCGCTGCCGCCACGGCCAGCTCAAAGAAATTGCTGGCACCGATCAAGGCCGACGGGCAGGCCACGCTGTGCGACTCGCCCAGACGGCGGTTCAGCCAATAGGCCAGGCCCGAGTTGAAGAACACCTGGATCAGGATCGGCACCGCCAGCATCGCGATGACCAGCGGCTGCTCGAGAATGGCCTTGCCCTGGAACGCGAACAGCAGCACCAGCGTTGCCAGCAGCGCGGTGATCGACCAGGGGCCGATCTTTGCCAGCACCGCGTCCAAGGCCCCCTGCCCGCGCCCGAGCAGCAGCTTGCGCCAAAGCTGAGCGATCAGCACCGGGATCACGATGTACAGCACAACCGACGTGATCAGCGTGTCCCACGGCACGATGATGGACGACAGGCCGAGCAGCAATGCAACGATGGGCGCAAAGGCAAACACCATGATGGTGTCGTTGAGCGCCACCTGCGACAGCGTGAACAGTGGGTGCCCACCGGTGAGCCGGCTCCACACAAATACCATCGCCGTGCAAGGGGCCGCAGCCAGCAGGATCAGGCCGGCAACATAACTGTCAGCCTGGCCGGCAGGCAGGTAGGGCGCAAACACGTGGCGGATAAAAATCCAGCCCAGCAGCGCCATCGAGAACGGCTTGACAGCCCAATTCACGAACAGCGTAACCCCGATGCCGCGCCAGTGCTGTTTGACCTGCGACAGCGACGCAAAGTCGACCTTCAGCAGCATCGGGATGATCATCACCCAGATGAGCAGGCCAACCGGCAGGTTGACCTTGGCGATCTCCATGCGGCCGATCGCCTGGAACGGCCCTGGCAGCATTTGGCCAAGTGCAATGCCGACGACGATGCACAGCAACACCCAGACGCTGAGGTAGCGCTCGAAGACGCTCATGACCTCAAGCGCCGGTCTTGCCGATCTGGTCGATCTGGCGCTGCAGCGACATGCCGGCCAGCGCGTTGAGGGGCAGCGACAGCATCAGTTCGATGCGGCGCCTGAGCGTGATGGCGGCGTCCATGAAGGCCTTGGCCTTCTGGGCGTCGCTGCCTTCAACGGCCGCCGGATCGGGCACGCCCCAGTGCGCCGTCATCGGCCGCCCGGGCCACACCGGGCAAACTTCTCCGGCTGCGTTGTCGCAGACCGTGAACGCAAAGTCCAGCGCCGGTGCACCGGGCTGCGCAAACTCTTCCCAGCCCTTGCTGCGAAACCCGTCGCTTGGGATGCGCCAGGTGGCCAGCGTCTGCAGCGCAAACGGGTTGACCGTGCCGCTGGGATGGCTGCCCGCCGACCAGGCCCTGAAGCGCCCACCGCCCAGGTGGTTCATCAGCCCCTCGGCCATGATGGAGCGGGCGGAGTTGCCGGTGCAGATGAAAAGAACGTTGTAGACCTTGTCGCTCATGGGTGACCTCAGCAAAATGCCGTGGAAGATTTGATCGAAATGCCGATGGGCTTGCCACGCGGCATCGGTGTGCAGCAGGCTGCAGGCTCGATGCTTGCAACTGCAGCGGCCTCGGCCGGGGCACAGCAGCTTGAGCCCGTCGCGGCGGCAGCGGCGGCTTGGTTGAAAACCGGGATGTCGGCCAGCGTGTGAAAGTGTTCCCAGGCAATGCCTTGTGGGTCGGTAACCCAGTGCTTCTTGCTGCGGGCGTAGCAGCAGGTGGTCTCGCCTTCGTCCAGCAGCGCCAGGTCGGCCGCTTCGGCGCGGGCTTTCATCGCGGCCAGTTCGGTCGGGTCATCGGTCTGCAGGCCCAGGTGGTCGATGCCGGGCTGCAAGCCGCGGGTGGAGATCGCAAAGTTGAGCGGCGGGTCTTGCAGCAGCCACTTGGCATAGTCGCCTTCGAGCCGGGCCGGTTCGGTGGCAAACAGCGTGGAGTAAAAGCCCACGCTCTTGGCGAGGTCATCGACATGCAGGTGGACGTGAAAGCGCTTCATGGTGATCTCGCGGTCAACAGGTGGTGCAGCCAGGGTTTGAAACGATGTCGCAGGCCGCGCCCTGGCAGCAGTGCGCGGTAAGGTAGGCCAGCAAATCGTTCATCTGCTGGATGGACGGGCGGTATCTGAGGTTGCGGCCCTCGCGCTCTTGCGTCACCAGGCCGGCGTGCATCAGTTC
>JANOBL010000505.1:0-2372 GCA_031411635.1 Betaproteobacteria bacterium | reverse complement strand
CTGACCGGCCCGTGGGCGCCACTGGCCGGGCTGGTGGTGCAGGCCTACCAGATCCACCTGGGCCAGACCCAGGCCTTGTGCCCGTTGCCCAGCGTTTTGCCGGACCAGCCCAACCTGGGCTGGCAACAGGGCCCGGTGCTGGCGCTGTACCTGCATGGCCTGTTTGAAAACCCCGGCGTGCTGCAGGCCTTGTTTGGCCGCTGTCCACCGCCGCTGGAAGCGGTGTTTGACCGCCTGGCCGACAGCGTGGACCAGGCCTTTGCACCGGGGGCCTTGATGGGCTTGTTAAAACCGTGATCGCCGGCCGCCTGGCTACGGCAGCTTGAGCTGGCGCCCTGTATCGCAGCAGCCGCGCACGCTGCACGCCGCGCATAACGGCGAGCGCGCGGTGCACACATACCGCCCGTGCAGGATCAACCAGTGGTGGGCATCACGCCGGTAGGCGCTGGGTACGCGCTGGTCAAGCTGCAGCTCCACCGCCAGCGGGGAGCTACCCGGCGCCAGGCCGCTGCGGTTGCTGACCCGGAACACATGCGTGTCCACCGCATTGGTGGGCTCGCCAAACGCCACGTTCAGCACCACGTTGGCGGTTTTGCGGCCGACGCCGGGCAAGGCCTGCAGCGCGGCGCGGCTGCGCGGCACCTGGCCGCCGTGCTGGTCCACCAAGATCTGGCAGGTCAACAGCAAATGCCTGGCCTTGTTGCGGTACAGGCCGATGGTACGGATCAGCCCGGCCACCGCTGGCTCGCCCAAGGCCAGCATCTGCTGCGGCGTGCTGGCCAGCGCAAACAGCCGCCGGGTGGCTTTGTTGACGCTGACATCGGTGGCCTGGGCCGACAGCAGCACCGCGGTGAGCAGCTCAAACACGCTGGTGTAGGTCAACTCGCTGGCCGGCTGCGGGTTGGCAGCGGCCAAGGTGGCAAAAAACGTTTCGATGTCCTTGGGTTTCATCGCCGGCTCAGGACAGCGCAAAGCGTTTGTGCATCAGCGGCAGCACCTGCACCGCCAGGATGCAGCCCAGGATCAACGCGCAGCCGGCCAGGCCGGTGGTGGTCAAGCGGTCGCCCATGAACCAGGCGCCAAACAGCGCGGCAAACACCGTCTCGGACGACAAGATGATCGCCGCATCGGCCGGGTGGGCATGGCGCTGGCCGATCACCTGCAAGGTAAAACCCACGCCCACCGACAGCACACCGGTGTAGGCGATGGCGCCGGCGGCAATGCGCAGACCCTGGGCGCTGATCGGCTCCAGCGCCCCGCCCAGCGCCCCCGCGATCACCGCGCAAACCAGGAACTGGCCACAGGCCAGCAGGTAGGCGCCACGCAGCTTGTTGGCCACCTGGCCCACCAGCAGCACATGTACCGCCCAGGGCAGTGCACTGAGCAACACCCACCAATCACCGCGCGACAATGCCGTGAGCGACGCCCCGGTCAACAGCCACACGCCCAGCAAACAGCCTGCGGCCGCTGGCCACACACTCCAGTGTGGCAACTGGCGCTGGAAGATCCAGGCCAGCACCGGCACCAGCGGCACGTACAGGGCGGTCAGGAAGCCGGCGTTGGTGACGCTGGTGGTCATCAGGCCGATCTGCTGCATCACCACCCCGGTGCACAGCAGGCCACCCAGCAGCCCCACCCAGCGCGCCTCGGCGCGGCCCGGCGCATGGCCGGCAGCCTTCAGCTGCTGCCGCTCGCGCCAGGCCAGCGGCAGCACCACCAGCGCGCCCAGCACGAAGCGCACGCCGGTGAAGGTGAGCGGGCCCACGCCGGCCATGCCCAAGGACTGGCCGACAAAGGCCGAGCCCCAGATCAGCGCGGCCAGCAGCAGCAAGGCATTGGCGCGCAGGCGTGACATCGGGGCTGGGGTCATGGGCGGCCGGTGCTCGGATCAGCCCGGGTCGCGCTCGGCCAGCCGGGCGCGGGCGCGGTCCAGGGCCGCCTGCACCACCGCGCGCTTGCGGTCCAGCAGCGCCGGGTCGGTATGCTGGCTGTGCGCCGGCAGGTCGGCCAGCTTGGTGGCGGCCTTGGCGGCCAGTCGCTCATCGTTCTCGCGGGCCAGGCGCAGCGCGCGGGCCTGGCGGTCCTGGTAGCGCTGGCGGGCGGCGTCGGCCTGTTCGGCCGACCAGGCGGCCCAGCCGGTGTGCGGCGTCGTCACCGGCCGCAGGGCGATGCAGTCCACCGGGCAGGCCGGCACGCACAACTCGCAGCCGGTGCACTGGTCGTCGATCACGGTGTGCATGCGCTTGGGTGCGCCCAGGATGCAGTCCACCGGGCAGGCCTTGATGCACAGGGTGCAGCCGATGCAGTGGGTCTCGTCGATCACCGCCAGCAGGCGGGGCAGCTCGGCGCCGCAGGCCGCATCCAGCGCCAGC
>JANOBL010000504.1:0-2328 GCA_031411635.1 Betaproteobacteria bacterium | reverse complement strand
AGCACCTGGCGCAGCCGCACCGGATCGGCCAGCGCCCAGCCCTGGATATCGCCCAATCGCAGCGTCACTTGGTGCTCGCGGGCCAGCAACTCCACCAGCGGCAGGCTGGTCTGGGCCAGCGGCGTTATCTCTACCGCTTGCAGCGATTGCGGCAGCTCGCCCGACTCCAGGCTGGACAGCTCCAGCACATCGTCGATCAAAGCCAGCAAATGCTCACCCGAGGCCTGCACATGCTGCACCCGCTGGCGCCAGGTAGTGGGGTCGGGGCCGTCGGCCAGCAGTAGCTGCGAGAAGCCCAGCACCGCGTTCAACGGGGTGCGCAACTCATGGCTGATGCGCGCCAGAAAGCGCGATTTGGCCTGGCTCTCGCGCTGCACCAGCACCCGCTCCTCGCGTGCGGCAGCGGCGTTGCGGGCATCGGTGATATCCCAGTTGATGCCGATGCGGCGCACCGTGCGGCCATGCTCGTCGCGCACCGGGGTAGAGCGCGACGCCAGCCAGCGTTGCTGGCCATCGGGCAGCACGACACGAAACTCGGTGTTGGTGGGCGCATCGTTTTGCAGCGCCACCTGCAACTGGCGGGCATGGCTGTCGCGGTCGTCCGGGTGCAGCCACTGCATCATCGTGGCGGTTTGCACCAGGCCGGTCACCGGCGTCAGCCCACGCAGCCGGAACATCTGCTCGTCCCACCAGCCGGCCGCAGCGTCGGCGTCGGATTCCCAGGTGCCGATGCCGGCGCCCCGGGTGGCCAGCGCAGAGCGCTCGTGGGCCTGGCGCAGCCGGTCTTCGGCAAGATGGCGCTCGGTCACGTCCAGCATCACGCCGTGCAATTGGCGCCGGCCCTCGACCTGGGCGATCGAGGTGCGCGAGGCCAGCCGCCGCACCTGGCCATCGGCGGCGACGATACGCAAGTCCAGGTCCAGCAGGCCTTCGCGGCGCTGCATCAAGGTGGCCAGGCCTTCGGCCACGGTGGCTTGGTCGCCAGGATGCACAAAGCGCTGCAGGTAATCGGCCGGCTGAGGCGTGGGTTGGTCAGCGGCCAGGCGGTGCAGCGCGCGCATCTGCTCGTCCCAGTGCAGCAGCGCCGGATCGTCGGGGCTCAGGCTCCAGATGCCCACGCCGGCTGCCGCGGTGGCCAGCTCCAGCCGCTGCGCCAGCGCCAGCGTATGCTGCTGCTGGGCAAAGGTGTCGCTCAAGTCCAGCACCACGCCGCGGTGGCCTGAATAGTCACCTTGCGCATTGCGCTGCACAACGCGGCGTGTCAGCAGGTAGCGCCAGCGGCCATCGGCATGGCGGCAGCGCGCGCCCAGGTCCAGCGCCGGCTCGGGCTGGCGGTTTTCGGGCTGGCCGCCTTCGGGCTGGCCGTCTTCGGGCCGGCCATTGGCCGCTGCCGGGCCGGCGGTTTGCCGCAATTGCGCCAGCACGGCCGGCGGGTCGTCCGGGTGCAAACGGGCCGCCCAATCGGCCAGCGGCAGGCCCTGCGGCTGTGGCGGCAGTCCCAGCAGCGACCAGCCCAGTGCATCGGTGACCAGCAAGCCGCTGGCAGCGTCGTGCCGCCAGGTGGCGATTGCAGTCGAAGTGATCAGGCTGGTCAGCGAGGCTTGGGCAGCGGGAGCTGGGGGCGGCAAGCGCATTGGAAGGAGGTGGGCCGGGCAGGGTGGAAGGTGCCGGGCTGCGGCGGCGCGACAGTCAATTTTAACGGCGCGGCCGGGGTCGGGTCGGCGGATGTGGCCGATGGGAGGGTGGGCGCCCGGCAGTCAATCACAATCTTGGCCATGCCGCGCGGCGCCGCTGCGGCCTGCCTCTTATTTGATCGCAACCTTGTCCCGCTGCCATGTCTGCCTTGTCGCTGCCGCCCCCGCTCACCGCCTTGAACGATCTGCAAGGCCAGTTGACCCGCCACGGTTATGCGGTGCTGGCCGCTGCCAGCCTGGCCGGCCTGGCCGATCTGCCGCTGCCAGCGCTGGCCGCCTGGGGCCCGCTGTGGCATGACTTGCCGCCCGATGCGTTTTTGAAGGACGGTGGCCGCTACCGGCGTCGGCGCCACGGCTGTTTTGTGGTGCAGGACCATGCGCCGCTGCCGGTGTTGGCCGTGCCGCACCGGGCGCACTGGCAGCCGGTGGAATACAACGCGCTGCACGGTGGCATAGCGCGCTGGTTTGATCCGCTGCCGGCAGCACTGGTGCAGTCACCGGCCTGGGCCAGGCTGTTGTTGTCGCTTGCCGGGGTGGCCGCTTACCTGCAGGGTTTGGGTTCGGGTGAGCCCTGGTTTGTCGAGGCCCACCCGTTCCGCATCGACACCACCGACGGCATTGGCCGGCCCACGCC
>JANOBL010000503.1:0-1929 GCA_031411635.1 Betaproteobacteria bacterium | reverse complement strand
GTCGGCCAGCGTCTCCATCAGCGCCAGCGCCACCCCACCGGCAATCGCCGGCCGCGCCATCGGCAGCGAGACGCGCAAAAAGCCTTGCCAGGGCGTCAAGCCCAGTGAGCGCGCCACCTCCAAGGTGGCGCCACCACGCTCCAAGAAAGCGGTGCGCGCCAGCAGGTAAACATAGGGGTACAGCACCAGCGAGAACATCATCACCGCACCGCCAACCGACCGCACCTGCGGAAACCAATAATCAGCGCGGCGCCAGCCAAAGGCCTCGCGCAGCGTGGTCTGCACCGGCCCCACGTACTGCAGCAGATCGGTGTAGGTGTAGGCCATCACATAAGCCGGCACCGCCAACGGCAGCACCAGCGCCCACTCCAACGTGGTGCGGCCGAAAAAGTCGTGCCGCGTCACCAGCCAGGCCGAGCCCACCCCCAGCAGGCTGACGCCCAGCGCCACACCAGCGCACAGCCACAGCGTGGTGACGATGTAGTCGGGCAGCACGGTGGCCACCAGGTGCTGCCAGGTGGCGCCGGTGCCACCGGCAAACACATGCGAGCCGACCGACAACAAGGGCAGCGCCACCAGCAGCGCGGCCAACAGCGCGATCAGCAGCAACCAGGGCAAGCGGCGCCGGCTGGCGGCAAAGGCGCGCGGCGCGGGTTGGGTTCTGGCAAGGGCGGTCAAAGGGCGGGCCAGATCAGCGGCAATGCAAATGCGACAGCCTATCATTCAGTCACGATGAACCTGGTTGAAACGCCCTGGCTTGCACTCACCGGCATATCGGTGGCCTATGGCCGCCGCGCCGTGGTGCAGAACTTCTCGCTGGCACTGCCACGCGGCACCGTGGGCTGTTTGCTGGGCCCATCGGGCTGCGGCAAAACCACGGTGCTGCGCGCGATTGCCGGCTTTGAGCCGGTGCTGGCCGGCGAGGTGTGGCTGGACGGCCAGGTGGTCAGCAGCGCCACGCAGCAGCTACCGCCCGAGCAGCGCCGCATCGGCATGGTGTTTCAGGACCATGCGCTGTTTCCGCACCTGACGGTGGCCGCCAACGTGGGCTTTGGCCTGCGCGGTGTGCCGGATGCCGCGTTGCGGGTGCAGCAGATGCTCGACACCATGGGCCTGGGCGGCAGCGGCGCCCGCTACCCGCACGAGCTGTCGGGTGGCCAGCAGCAGCGGGTGGCGCTGGCCCGCGCACTGGCCCCCACGCCCAGGCTGCTGCTGCTGGACGAGCCGTTTTCCAACCTGGACATCGAGCTGCGCGAGCGCCTGGGCGCCGAGTTGCGCGCCTTGCTGAAAGCCGCCGGCACCACCGCGCTGCTGGTGACGCACGACCAGCACGAGGCGTTTGCGATTGCCGACGAGATTGGCGTGATGAGCGCCGGCCGCATCCAGCAATGGGACAGCGCCTACAACCTGTACCACCGGCCGGCCAACCGCTTTGTTGCCGATTTTGTCGGCCAGGGTGTGTTTTTGCCCGGCACGGTGCAGCCCGGCCAGCACATCGGCATGGAGCTGGGCCTGCTGCGCAGCGACCAGGCGATCCGCTGCAACGAGCATGGTGACTTGTGCGACAACGGCTGCCCGGTGGATGTGCTGCTGCGGCCGGACGATGTGGTGCACGACGATGCCAGCCCGGTCGCGGCCCGGGTGCTGGCCAAGGCGTTTCGGGGGGCCGAGTTTTTGTACACGCTGCAGCTAAGCAGCGGCGCCACGGTGTTGTCGCTGGTGCCGTCGCACCACAACCATGCGATCGGTGAGCGCATCGGCATCCGGCTGGAGATCGACCACGTGGTGGCCTACCCGCGTCAGCCGGCCGCGCTTGCTGCGGTTTGAGCGGCGCTTGGCGGTGGCGGCATGCGCCTGGGCTCGCCGCGCCGATGGCCGTCAGCGCCCGCCCAGCCCCTTCAACAGCGCGGCCACCTCGGCTTGGCCGGC
>JANOBL010000502.1:0-2539 GCA_031411635.1 Betaproteobacteria bacterium | reverse complement strand
GGGCCCTGGGCCGGCATGGCCACACCGCTGGTCTACCGCTTTCGGCCCAACGGCGACAACCCGGAGCAATGCATCATGGAAATCATGATGCTGTTTGCGAAAAACGAGGATGGCACACACCCCCCCGTGGGCAAGGCCACGATCGTCGGCGTCAACGACTCCTGGCACCTGGTGCCCGGCATGGGCTCGGCGGCCGACGTGACCGACCAGGACACCGAGAACCTGAAGCGCATCCAGCGCGGCATCCGGGCGTCCAAAAAAACCGGCGCCACGATGAGCGTGTACCAGGAAAGCCGCATCCGGCATTTCCACAAGACGCTTGAAGCCTACATGGCCAAGTGAGAGATCAGCATGAGCGAACACCCCTGGATCAAGTCCTACCCACCCGGCGTGCGCTGGGACGCACCCATCCCGGTGGGCTATGTGCAGCAGGCGCTGGACGATGCGGCCGCCACCTGGCCCGACAACTTTGCGCTGGATTTCATGGGCCGGCGCACCCGCTACGGCGAGTTGCTGTCGCTGGTGAACCGGGCTGCCAAAGGCTTTCAACAGCTTGGGGTGAAACCGGGGGTGCATGTGGGGCTTTACCTGCCCAACAGCCCACACTATGTGATTGCGTTTTTTGGCGTGCTCAAAGCCGGTGGCACGGTGGTCAACTACTCGCCGCTGGACGCTGCCCGGGTGCTGGAACACAAGCTGCAAGACAGCGAGACCGACATCCTGGTGACGCTGGACCTGCAAGCGCTGTACCCGCAGATGCAGGCTTTGCTGGGCCACAGCCGGCTGAAAACCCTGGTGGTGGGCAACCTGCCCGAGATGAGCGCCCAGCCCGACGCGGTGCGCGCCCAGTTATTGGCCACCCAGCAGCTCAGCCCGGTGTTGTGGGATGCCCAGCATTGCAGCTTTGAGCAACTGCTGGCCAATGACGGCCGCCTCCAGCCGGTGGCCTTGGCCGACCCGGCCGACGCGCTGGCGGTGCTGCAATACACCGGCGGCACCACCGGGCAGCCCAAAGGCGCCATGCTGACGCATGCCAACCTGACATCGGCGATTGGCCAGTTTGCCGCCACCACATGCGGCGATGTGCGGGTGCTGACGCCGGGCGCCGACCGCATCCTCACCGTGCTGCCGCTGTTCCATGTTTATGCCTTGGCGATGAACATGGTGTTTGGCCTGCGCTCCGGCGCCGAGCTGATCCTGCACCTGCGCTTTGATGTGGAAGCGGTGCTGAGTGACCTGGTGAACAAACGGGTGACGATGTTCCCGGCGGTGCCAACGATGTACAGCGCGCTGATCAACCGGCCGGGCATAGCGGGCTTTGATTTCAGCGCCTTGAAGTTCTGTGTCACCGGCGGTGCACCGGTGCCGCTGGAGGTCAACACCCGCTTTCACCAGCTCACCGGCTGCAATCTGTTTGAAGGCTGGGGCCTGACCGAAACCTCACCCGCCGGCACCTTTACGCCCGTGGTGGGGGCCCGCCGCCAAGGCTCTTGCGGCCTGCCGGCACCAGGCATCGAGATGCGCTTTGCCAGCCTGGACGACGCGACAAAATGGGCAGCGCTGGGCGAGCGTGGCGAGATCTGCCTGCGTGGCCCCAACGTGATGAAGGGCTACTGGAAAAACCCCGGCGCCACCGCCGAGGTGATGAGCGCCGACGGCTTTTTGCACACTGGCGATGTGGGCTGGATGGATGCTGATGGTTATGTCTACATCGTCGACCGCACCAAGGATTTGATCCTGTGCGGCGGCTTCAACGTCTACCCGCGCTTGCTGGAGGAGGCGATCTACCAGCACCCGGCCGTGGCCGAGGTCAGTGTGATCGGCATCCACGACGATTACCGGGGTCAATCGCCCAAGGCCTTTGTCAAGCTGAAGGACGGCGCGGCGGCGTTCACGCTGGACGAGTTGAAGCTGTTCTTGAAAGACAGCCTGGGCAAACACGAGATGGTGCAGGCGCTGGAAATCCGCGCCGAGCTGCCCAAGACGCCGGTGGGCAAGCTGTCGAAAAAAGAGCTGTACGAGGAAGAGCGGTTGAAGCGCACCGCCTGAGCCTCACCATCACCGGAGACCTTGATGAACCACCTCAGCGGCATAGACGCAGCCTTTCTGTACCTTGAAACCCCCGAGATGCCAATGCATGTCGGCAGCCTCAATCTGCTGGCCTTGCCGCCGGGTTACGCGGGCGACTACTGGGAAGACGTCAAAACCCATGTGGCGCGACGTTTGCACCTGGCGCCGGTGTTCACCCGCAAGCTGGCGCTGATGCCGTTTGAGCTGGCCAACCCGGTGTGGGTGGACGACGACGACATCGATCTGGACTACCACATCCGCCGCGTCACCTTGCCCAAGCCGGGCACGCTGGCGCAACTGGAAGCCTATGTGGGCCGGCTGCATTCCAGCCTGCTGGACCGCAGCCGCCCACTGTGGGAGTTTTACGTGATCGATGGCCTGGGCGGGCCCGATTCCAACCAGGTGGCGTTCTACAGCAAGGCCCACCACGCGGCGATGGACGGTGCGGCCGGCGCGGTGCTGGCCAATG
>JANOBL010000501.1:0-5377 GCA_031411635.1 Betaproteobacteria bacterium | reverse complement strand
CGCGCGGGTTGCCATCGGTGTGATACGCCTTCAGCGCCGCGTACAGGTAATCGGCATGCTGGCCGGCCAGGCGCGGGTAGGTGGGGTCGATAGGCGCGCTGTAGTTGGCACCGTGGCAGGCCACGCAGGCGGCCATGCGGTCTTTCAGCAGGTCAGGCACCGGGTGCGCCAGCGTGGTGGGGGTGGCCGGGACGGCCGCAACGGTGGCTGCATCCTTGCCTTGCTGCTCGTAAAACGCGGCCAGATCGGCCATGTCCTGCTCGGTCAAGCTGGTGGCGATGCCACGCATCGTCGGGTGCTTGCGGTCGCCCTTTTGGTAGGCGGTGAGCGCAGCAACGATGTACTTGGCGCCCTGGCCGGCAATCATCGGCACCTTGTAGACCTCGGGAAAGCTGGCCTGGTAACCAATGATGCCGTGGCAGCCTATGCACATTGCGGCCTTGGTGGCGCCTTTGGCGGCATCCTGGGCCTGGGCCGGCAGGCAAAAACTGGCAGCGGCCAGCACCAGGGGAAGCAGGGAAAGCGCTTTTTTCATCGTCTGGCTGCGTAGGTTTCGGCGAGTGTGTGGCGGGTGTTGCTGGCGGGGGCAACCGAGGCTGTCACCTCGGAAACCGGCGATTATAGATGCCACCCTTATACTGATTTTCAGTCTCTCCAACCCCTTTTCAGGCCGTGCGCAGCGGCCACCAGCCGCCATGAAGTTCCAAGGATCGGACAACTACGTCGCCACGCAAGACCTGATGCTGGCGGTCAATGCGGCGATCACGCTGCAGCGCCCGCTGCTGGTCAAGGGCGAGCCCGGCACAGGCAAGACCATGCTGGCCGAGGAGGTGGCCGCCGCACTGGGCATGCCGCTGCTGCAATGGCATGTCAAGAGCACCACCAAGGCCCAGCAAGGCCTGTACGAGTACGACGCGGTAAGCCGGCTGCGCGACAGCCAGCTCTCGGGCATCGAGGGCTCGGAGAAAGTGCGCGACATCCGCAACTACATCGTGCAGGGGGTGTTGTGGCAGGCCTTCACCGCCGATGCCCCGGTGGCGCTGCTGATCGACGAGATCGACAAGGCGGATATCGAATTCCCGAACGACTTGCTGCGCGAGATCGACCGCATGGAGTTCTACGTCTACGAGACCCGCGAGCTGGTGCGCGCCAAGCACCGGCCGGTGGTGTTCATCACGTCCAACAACGAAAAAGAGCTGCCGGATGCGTTTTTGCGCCGCTGTTTTTTCCACTACATCAAGTTTCCGGACGCGACCACGATGCAGCGCATCATCGATGTGCACTTTCCGGGCCTGAAAAAAGAGCTGCTGACGGCGGCGATGAAGACGTTTTACGACGTGCGCAACCTGCCGGGGCTGAAGAAAAAACCGTCCACCTCCGAGCTGCTGGACTGGCTGAAGCTGCTGGTGGCCGAGGACATTCCGCTGGAGGCACTGCAGAGCAAGGACGAGAAGGTGTCGGTGCCACCGCTGGTGGGTGCGTTGCTCAAGAACGAGCAGGACGTGACGCTGTTCGAAAAACTCGTCTTCATGCAGCGCCACAACCGATAAAGCCTGGAAAATGCTTGCGCCGATTTGCCAGCCCGTCACGCTGCAAGGCCAGCATGTGGCCCTGGTGCCACTGGCCGCCGGCCATGCACCGGCGCTGGCCGAGGCCGCACGCGACGGCGACCTGTGGCAACTCTGGTACACCGCCATTCCCGCGCCCGAGCGCATGGCGGCCGAGATCGAGCGCCGCCTTGCGCTGCAGGCCGCCGGCAGCATGCTGCCCTGGGCGGTGCTGGATGGCAGTGGCAAGCCGGTGGGCATGACCACCTACATGAACGTCGACAACAGCCACCAGCGGGTGGAGATCGGCTCCACCTGGTATGCCTTGAGCGTGCAGCGCAGCCCGCTCAACACCGAGGCCAAACGTCTGCTGCTGGCGCATGCCTTCGACAGCCTGGGCTGCATTGCGGTGGAGTTCCGCACCCACCGCTTCAACCAGCAAAGCCGGCGCGCGATCGAGCGCCTGGGCGCACAGCTTGACGGCATCTTGCGCAACCACCAGCGTGCAGGCAACGGCACGCTGCGCGACACGGCGGTGTACAGCATCACGGCGGACGAATGGCCCACGGTGCGCGCGCATCTGGATTTTCAGCTCACGCGGCCACGCCACTGAAGCGATGGCACCGGGCCACCGGGCCTGGGCTCAAGCGTGCTGGGTGGACGCCGATAACAGGCCACTGTCCATCCACCCCGGAGCCTGTCATGTCCCGCCTGTCCCGCCTGATCGCCACCGCCGCGCTATCGGCCGCCGCCACCTTGTCCGCCTGGGCCGGTGCGTCCAGAGATGAAGCTGCGGCCCATGTGCAGGCGGCCATCGCCCACATCAAGAAAACCGGCCTCGACCAGGCCATCAAGGACCTGAACAGCGCGCCAGACTGGAAGGTCAAGGCGATGAACGTCAACCTGGTCGACATGAAGGGCGTGGTGTTGGCCAGCTCACTGAACGAGCGGCTGATCGGCAAGAACACGCTGGAGTCGAAGGACCCCACGGGCAAGTTCTTCGTCAAGGACTTCATCGCCACGGCGCAAAAGGGCGAGGGCTGGATCGACTACCAGTTCATCAACCCCGAGACCAAGAAGCTGGAAGAGCGCTCGATGTTCGTCAAGAAGGCGCCGGGCTTCGACGGTTTTGTCGGGGTGGCGATCACCAAGCAGTGATGCCGGCCTGCACCACTGGCCACCACAGCGCAGCCGCATAACCCAACCTGGAGCCGGCGATGCTGGGCAACCTGAAGATCGGCACGCGGCTGGCGTTGGGCTTTGGTGGCGTCATTCTTGCCGGGGTGGCGGCCTTTGCCGGCGCGGTGCTGCTGGGCCGGCAAAGCCAGGCCGACACCACGGCGGCGGCCCAGGCGGCCCAGGTGCGGGCCAACGCCGTGCATGCGATGCTGGAGCTTCAACTCAGGCTGGTATCGGCGATCCGCCATGCCGGCCTGTTGACCGACGGTGGTTTGATCAACCAGGCGGTTGACGCCTACCGGCAGGACTTGCTGGCGCTGAAAAAACACGAGGCCGAGTTTGGCCAACTCGACCTGGGCGCTGACGAAAAGGCCGCGCTGGCCACTGCCGCAGCGCTGCGCCAGCAGGCCGAGCCGATGGTGGAGGAAGCGATGAGCTTCACGCTGGCCTTTGCCGGCGACGAAGCGGCCAAGACCTTGACCGGCAAGTTCGCGCCGGTGCAGGCCCAATGGGCCCAGGCCTTGAAACAGTTGTCGCACCTGCAGCAGCAGCACGCGGCGGCCAGCGCGCAGGCCATCGCCAGCACCAACGACCGGCGCAGCCTGGCACTGGCGGCGCTGCTGGTGCTGGTGGCGGTGGCAGCGGCAGGCTTTGCGGTGCTGTTGACCCGCTCGGTGACCCGGCCACTGCGGGCCGCTGCCGAGCTGGCCGCCCGGGTGGCCCAGGGCGACTTGAGCGTGGGCATAGCGGCAACGGGCCACGACGAGGCGGCCCAGTTGCTGCGGTCGCTGCAAGCCATGACCCGGCAGTTGTCGGGCATGGTGGCCGCGGTGCATGAGTCCAGCGCCGAGATCAACCTGGCCTCGGCCGAGATCAGCAGCGGCAACCACGACTTGTCGTGCCGCACCGAGCACGCGGCCAGCGCGCTGCAGCAAACCTCGGCCACGCTGGCGCAACTGACAGGCATCGTGGCGAGCAACCTCGGCCATGCCCGGCAGGCCCAGGCCGTGGTGGAGCGAACCGGCCAGATCGCCGAGCAAGGCGGCACAGCGATGGGCGCGGTGGTGAGCACGATGCAGGGCATCAGCGACTCGTCACACCGCATCGCCGACATCATCGGGGTGATCGATGGCATCGCTTTCCAGACCAATATCCTGGCGCTGAATGCAGCGGTCGAAGCGGCGCGGGCCGGTGAGCAGGGCCGTGGTTTTGCCGTGGTGGCCAGCGAGGTGCGCGCGCTGGCGCAGCGGGTCTCGGGCGCTGCGGCCGAGGTGCGGTCACTGATCAAGGAGTCGGTGCAGCGGGTGGACACCGGCGCGCGGCTGGTGGGCACCATGGGCGGCACGATGACCGAGCTGGTTGGCGGCGTGGCCCAGGTGCGGGCCTTGATCGCCGACATCTCCACCGCGTCCGGGCAACAGGACGACCGCATCCGCCAGGTCAGCAGCTCGGTGCTGCAGATCGACGACAGCACCCGGCAGAACGCCGCGTTGGTCGAGCAGGTGGCGGCAGCGGCACAAAGCATGTCGGGCCAGACCCAGCGGCTGGCCGAGCTGGTCAGCCGGTTCAAGCTCGGGCAAGCCGCACCCGGCTGAAGCGCCGTCAGCATCCAGCGGGCACACAATCCGGGGCCGCTGTTTGCGGCCTTTGCCATTTGGGCGCCAGCATGGCGCGTGTGGAGAACCGATGACCCGACGTCGACCGATCACGATCGATGACCTGTGGCAGTTGGAGCGCCTGGGCCCGCCCAGCCTGTCGCCCGACGGCGCGCAAATGGTGAGCTCACTGAACAGCTTTTTGATGGACGACAACAAGAGCAGCAGTGCACTGTGGTTGTTGTCCACCTTGGGCGGCGCACCACGTGCGCTGACGCATTGCGGCGAGAAAGACGGCCAGCCCGCTTTTTCGCCGCGTGGTGACCGCATCGGCTTCATCGCCAAACGTGAACAGCAAGGCCACAAGGACGAGAGCCCGCAGTTTTACCTGATCCCGGCCGACGGCGGCGAGGCACACCGGGTGGCCGATCTGGCCACCGGCATCGAGGCCTTTCGCTGGTGCCCGGACGGCCAACGCATCGTCTTCATCGCCTGGGTCTGGCCAGGCTTGAAAGGCACCAAGGCGCAGGCCAGGGCGATGAAGGATTTCAAGGCCCGCAAAGAAACCGGCGTGGCCACCAGCGAAGCGTTTTACCGCTTCTGGGACCACTTCACGCCCGAGGGCCGGGTGCCGCACCTGCATTTGCTGGACGTGGACAGCGGCAAGGTGCGGGATCTGTTCGAAGGCACGGTTTACGAGTTGCAGCGTGGTGAACCCGACGCCAACTGCTTTGACATCTCGCCCGATGGCAAGCGGGTGGTGTTTGCCTACGATCCGGCGCCGGAAAAACGCAGCGATGGCCGTTTTGCACTGGCCGAGCTCGACCTCAAACGCGGCCGCTTCGACACCGTGGCGCAAGACGTGGGCTGGGATTTCAGCGCACCCCGCTACCGCCCGGACGGCCGGCAGATCGCCTTCATCGCCAGCCACCAGGCGTTACGCCACACGATGCCGGGCCAGTTGGCGCTGGTCACACCCGGTGAGCCGGTGGAGGTGGTCAGCGCCGAGTGGGACCACGAGGTGCAAGCCCCGCTGCTGTGGGAGGACGACGGCAC
>JANOBL010000500.1:0-9614 GCA_031411635.1 Betaproteobacteria bacterium | reverse complement strand
GCGCAAGAACGCCAGGCGCTGCCGGTCGAGCTGTCCGCCCAACACCTGCGCCGCAAGGCCGCAGCAACCACCGACAAGCCCCGACAATCCACGCCATGAACTCCATCGTCATCGTTGGTGGCGGCCATGCCGGCGCCCAGTTGTGCGGCGCACTGGCCGAGGCCGGCCTCGGGTCCCAGGTGCACCTGGTCTGCGCCGAGGGCCTGCTGCCGTACCAGCGGCCACCACTGTCCAAGGCGTTTTTAAAAAATCCGGCCGAGACGCCACAAGCCCATCGCGGCGAGGCTTGGTATGCCACCGCCGGCATCACACTGCATCTGGGCGATCCGGCGGTGGCGATAGACCGTGCGGCAAGAACCCTGCGGTTGCAATCGGGACGCGTGCTGCCGTACCAGCACCTGGTGCTGGCCACCGGCGCCCGGGCCCGGCGGCTGCCGCAGTGGCCTGCCGGTCTGGCCAACGTGGCCTCGCTGCGCCATGTGGCCGATGCCACGGCACTGCGTGAGCAACTGGGCGGCGCCCAGTCCCTCACCGTGCTCGGTGGTGGTTTTATCGGCCTGGAAGTGGCCGCCACCGCGCGCGCGCTGGGCCTGGATGTGCGGGTGATCGAGGCCCAGCCCCGGCTGCTGTCGCGTTCGGTCTCGGCCGAGCTGGCGGCGCACATCCTGGCCACCCACCAGGCGGCAGGCATCCAGTTCCACCTGAACGCCAGGCTGGGCGCGGCCCAGCACGATGGCCAGCGCCTGCAGGCGATCGAGGTGGACGGCGTCCGGCTGCCGGTGGCGCTGCTGCTGCTGGGCATCGGCGCCGAGCCCGACCACGGCCTGGCGGCAGACGCCGGGCTGCTGCTGGACAACGGCATCGTGGTGGACGCGGCGATGCGCAGCAGCGATCCGGCTATCCTGGCGATCGGCGATGTGGCCAACTTTCCGGCCGCTGCCGCCTGGGCGCCAGCAGGCACCCGGCTGCGGCTGGAATCGGTGCAAAACGCCAACGACCAGGCCCGCACTGCCGCCGCCACCTTGCAGGACAAACCGGCCAGCTATGCCGCCCTGCCCTGGTTCTGGTCAGAACAAGGCACGATGCGGCTGCAGATGGCCGGGCTGATGCCGCCTGCCAGTGCGGCCGGTGTGGCGCGCCATCATCGGCCTGGCGCCAACCCGGCCAGCTTCTCGGTGCTGCACTACCGGGACGACAAGCTGGTGTGTGTGGAAGCTGTCAATGCACCGATGGACCACATGATGTCGCGCAAGCTGATGGAGGCCGGCAAACACCCGGCGCCCGCAGTGGCCAGCGATCCGGCGGTGGCGCTGAAGTCGCTGCTGTAGCGGCGGCTGGGGTTGCGGCGCTGAAGCTCAGGCCCCGGCCGGGCAATACACCGGTGGCACGATGGCCCAGTACACCCGGCCGCCGCCAGCAGTGGCTGCACCGGTGCCGGTGTGGATCAGCATCGAGTCGATCATCACACCATGCTCGGGCAGATCGGCCGGGTCGGTGGCCACGTAAACCGCGCCGTGCGCCTGCAACTGCTCGGCACGGATCCACGGTGATTTGCGAAAGTCCCCGCCCTCCAGCACCTTGGGTGGGTTGCGGCTGAACTGGGCGCTGTAGGTGGAGATCATGCCGCCCTCAAACGACGGCCCCACCACCAGCCGCAGTGGGCACGGCGTCATGCGGGTCCAATCGCGCTCCACCGCCGCCGCCAGCGCGCGTGCCGGGTAGCTGGCATCGTCGCGCCGGCCGGCCGATGGGTTGTCCACCCAGCGTGCACCGACAAACCAGCCCATCGCCACCAATTGCACCACCAGCGCAACCCCGGCCACCTTGAACGCCGGCCGCCGCGCCAGCGAGCGCAAAGTCCAGGCCAGCCAGAGCGAGACAAACTGCAGGCACTGGAAACCCCAGTGGTTTTGCAGCTTCAGGCCAAACGCCGGGCAGGTCAGCAGTGTGATGACCAGCGGAAACGCTATCAGCGCGACAAACCAGGCCCGCCGCCAGCGCTGCAAGGCGTCGGATTCGGCCCGCAAAGCCGGATCGGGCGGCACCCGCAGGCCCGGCAGCAACCACAGCAAGACCGCAAACAACAGCGCCGGAAACAGCAACCGCACCTGCTGGGCCAAAAAGCCCACCACACTCAGGCCACGCTCGCTCCAGGGCACGTAATGGCCGCCCTGGCTGGCGTAGTGCAAGGTGGCAAAGTCGTGACGCACCATCCAGACCAGGTGCGGTGCAAACACCAGCGCCGCCACGGTTATCGCCATCAGCAAGCCAAGGCGGCTGCTGCGCCGGGTCAGCTCCCCGGTCAGCAGCAGGCCCACCGCGATGCCGGCCAGCGGCACGATGGACTGGTATTTGGACAACATCGCCGCGCCCGCCGCCAGGCCGGCAAACCACCACCAGCGCTGCTGCCGGGCGCGCACCGCCTGCAGCACGCACCAGGCCGCGCCGCTGATCGCCAGCATCATCACGGTGTTGTGGTTGTAAACCTGGGCCCGCATCGAAAACGCCTGCTGCAAACCCCACAGCAGCATGCTCATCCCGACCAGCCCGCCCGGCAGCAACAAACCCGCGATGCGGTAGGTGAAAAACGCGGTGCCGGCAGTGCACACCGCCGCCAGCAGATAAGCCCAGTACGGTGCCGGGCCAAACAGCGTGATCAGCCCCCCCAGCAACCAGGTGGGCAACGGCGGATGTTTGTAATAACCCCATTCCAGGCTGTGCGCCCAGACGAATTGCTCGAAGTTATCGCCCCACTGGCCCGGGTTCAGCGCCGCAGGCACCAGCACCCACAAGGCCACCAGCACCAAGGCCGTGACCAGCGGCCAATGCCGCAGTGCCGCCGCCCAACCCGGCAAAGCGTTGGCGCGTTGCCTTGGCCCGGCAGGCACTGTCGATGTCAAACCCAACATGATGGTCCTCAAGCCACACCCACCGTCGCGCGGCCCGGCCAGCAGCAAAACTCTGTGATCAACAACGGGGAGCCATGGCATCCCCAAGAATGTGTAGAAATGTAAAGGCTGGAAGCCCTGTTTCGTGGCAGGTATCGCAGGTTTTGCGGCTTACTTGGCACAAATGATCACCACAGCCGCTTGACGGCTGCAGGGCAAACCCGGGGTATCTACCAGCGAGGGGCCAGCGAGGCACCGGCGCGACATCCACCGGCCCTGCGGCGCTGGTATCTTCACCAGCCATCCGAATCTCCCAAGGCCGCCGCTGCATGAACCCGCCTACCACGCCCTCCTCAACCCCATTTTTTGATCTGCCCGCGCTGGTGGCCACCCGGGCCCAACAAAGCCCCCAGGCCCTGGCCCTGGTGCTGGGCGCGCAGCGCCTGACCTATGCCGAGCTGAATGCGCTGGCCGACCGGGTGGCCGCCTCGCTGCAACGCGACGGGCTGGCGCCGCAGGACGTGGTGGCGGTGTGCGCCACGTCCTGCGTGGAATACCTGGCGGTGTTTCTGGGCAGCTTGCGCGCCGGTCTGGCGGTGGCACCGCTGGCCCCCAGCGCCACGGCGGCGCAGTTGCTGGGCATGGTGCGGGATGCCGGCGCGCGGCGCTTTTTCATCGATGCCGATGTGGCCGCAACGCTGGCAGCCGGGAGCTTGGCGCTGCCGGACGGGGTGGCCGTGACACGCCTGGATGAGGCCCCTGGCCAGGCCGCGCTGGCACCCTGGTTACTTGACACAAACGCGCAGCCCACGCCGGTGGCCATCAACCCAGCCTGGCCGTTCAACCTGATCTATTCGTCCGGCACCACCGGCACGCCCAAAGGCATCGTGCAGGCGCATGCCATGCGCTGGTCGCATATCCAGCGGGCAGCGGTGTCGGGTTACGGCACTGACACCGTCACGCTGATCGCCACGCCGCTGTACAGCAACACCACGCTGGTGGCGGTGATCCCCACCCTGGCCTACGGCGGCTGCCTGGTGCTGATGCCCAAATTTGACGCGCTGGCCTACCTGCAGATTGCGCAGGCCGAGCGCATCACCCACACGATGCTGGTGCCGGTGCAATACCAGCGGCTGATGGCGCGGCCGGACTTTGACCAGTTCGATTTGTCCAGCTTCCGCATGAAGTTTTGCACCAGCGCGCCGTTCCATGCCGCGCTGAAAGCCGATGTGCTGGCGCGCTGGCCGGGCGGCCTGGTGGAGTACTACGGCATGACCGAGGGCGGTGGCACCTGCATCCTGCAAGCCCACTTGCATCCGACCAAGCTGCACACCGTGGGCCAGCCGGCCGAGGGCCATGACATCCGGCTGATCGACGAAGATGGCCACGAGCTGCACACCGTGGGCGACAGCGGCGAGGTGGTGGGCCGGTCCGGCGGCATGATGACGGGTTACCACAACCAGCCGGCCAAAACCGCCGAGGCCGAGTGGTTTGATGCGCAAGGCCTGCGCTTTATCCGCACCGGCGATGTGGGCCGCTTCGATGCCGATGGTTTTTTGACGCTGCACGACCGGCGCAAGGACATGGTGATCAGCGGCGGCTTCAACATCTACCCGAGTGACCTGGAAGCCGTGCTGCGCCAGCACCCGGCGGTGGCCGATGCAGCGGTGGTGGGTGTGCCGTCGGCCGAATGGGGCGAGACGCCGGTGGCGTTTGTCGTGCGGCGCGAGGGTTGCACCGAGACCGCCGACGCGCTGCGCCAGTGGTTCAACCAGCAGGTGGGCAAGACCCAGCGGCTGAACGGGCTGCGTTTGCTGGACGAGCTGCCACGCAGCGCGATTGGCAAGGTATTGAAGCGCGAACTGCGCGAGGCCTGGGGCGGCTGAGATGAATGATGAAGATGACGCCCGGCTTCGCCTGGGCATGAAGGGCTTGTTCATCCTTCATCGCTAGGCGTGCAGCGCCGGCGTCATCGTTCGTCACGCGCAGCGCCAACGTCATCATTCATTCGTCACGCGCAGCGGCAGCCTCGCGCAGCTTGTCCTTCTTGCTCTTGCGCCGGCCCTTGATGCCACCGGTGCTGTCCGGGGGTGCCTGCGGCGGCAACACCACAGCAGGCTCGAACCCGGCCACCTGCTCGCGCGGCACCCGCTGCTGCTGGCGTTTTTCGATCAGCCGAAAGTGCAGCTCGCTGCCCGGTGCATCGGCCAGGATAAAACTGACTGCCACGCCGGCTGCACCGGCCCGGCCGGTGCGACCGATGCGGTGGAGGTAATCCGGCGCCGAGCGTGGCAGGTCGTGGTTGACCACCGCCGCCAGCCCGCTGATGTCAATGCCACGCGCAGCCAGGTCGGTGGCCACCAGCACCGGCAAAACACCGGCGTTGAAATCGGCCAGCGCCTGGCTGCGCCGGCCCATGCTGAGCTGGCCATGCAGCGCCGCTGCTTTCAACCCGGCGCGGCGCAGCTTGTGTGCCACATGCTCACTGGCGTACTGGGTGGCCACAAACACCAGCACCCGGTCCCAGGCCTGGCTTTGCACCAGGTGGCGCAACAGCGCATTGCGCCTTGCACTGTCCACCACGATGGCGCGCTGCACGATGCTGGGCGCAGCGGCCGGCGCCGCTGTTACCTCGATCTGCAGCGGATCGCGCAACACCACCTGCGCCAGCGAGGCCACCGCGGTATTCAGCGTGGCCGAGAACAACACCGTCTGCCGATGCAGCGGCAATACGGCCAAGACACGCTGCAACTCGTCCGCAAAGCCAGCGTCCAGCAGGCGGTCGGCCTCGTCAAGCACCAGCAGCCCCACCTCGGCCAGGTGCAACGCGTTGTGGTCCAGCAGATCGAGCAAACGCCCGGGCGTGGCCACCAGGATGTGCGCACCACCGCGCAAGGCCATCAACTGCGGGTTGATCGACAAGCCACCCACCGCCAGCACGGTTTTCAAGGCCGGCGCCACCCGCTGCGACAAGCTGCGCAGCACCGCATCAGTCTGCGCCGCCAGCTCGCGCGTGGGTGCCAGCACCAGCGCTCGCAAGCGGCGTGGCCGCTCATTCTGCCAGTTGGGTGTGGCCAGCAGGCGCTGCAACAACGGCAATACAAAAGCCGCCGTCTTGCCCGCGCCGGTGGGCGCCTGGCCCAGCACATCACGCCCGGCCAGCAGCGCCGGCACGGCCGCCGCCTGGATGGCGGTGGGAGTGTGCCAGCCCAGGCCGGCCGCCGCCTCGGCCAGCGCCGGCAACAAGCCCAGCGCGGCAAAGGTGTCAAACGCCGACAAGGGCGGCGGCGCGTTGGACATGGTCAGGTTCGAAGGCAGGGGTTTCAAGGCCGGCGCAGTGTACGGCGCAGCTTGTCGTGAAAAAAATCAGCCCGGCTGTAAGCAGCGGCGTGGCCCGCCGACAGACAGCGGCAGGGTTGTTTTCAACCTGCGCCCGGCGCCAAATCCGCACCGGGCCCCTCACCCCCTGATGGAGCAAACCCCATGTTCAACAAGACCTCGATGACCAGCCTGGCCGGTGCGGCCGCCCTGTTTGCGCTGTCGGCCGCTGCGGTGGCTGCCAATGCACCCAGCGGCAGCAGCGGCCTGGCCGTGGCAGCCAGCGACAAGGTGCATTGCTACGGCGTGCACGACTGCAAGGGCAATGCCGATTGCAAGACCACCGAAAACGCCTGCAAGGGCCAGAACGCCTGCAAAGGCCACAGCTTCAAGGGCGTTGCCGCCAGCGAGTGCCTGTCCAAGGGCGGCACCATCGGCGATCTGGTGGCCAAGAAGTAACGGCCAAACTGAACGACCGATTCCGACCTGCTACACGCCCACGATGAAACCCAGCCTGTGCCGCCCCTCACCCGGCTTCGGCCTGGGCCTGCGCACGCCGCATTACCAGGACTTTGTCGGCGCGGCGCAGCGCGTGGACTGGCTGGAGATCATCAGCGACAACTACCTGGTGCCCGGCGGCAAACCGCTGGCGATGTTGGATGCGATCCGCGCCCGCTGCCCGGTGGTGATGCATGGCGTGGCGATGAACCTGGGTGCGGTGGCCGGGCCCGATCCGGCGTACCTGAAAGCCCTGGCCGGCCTGGCACGCCGGGTGCAGCCGCTGTGGATCTCCGACCATTTGTGCTGGACGGGGGTGCACGGCCGCAACCTGCACGATCTGCTGCCGCTGCCCTACACCGACGAGGCACTGCGCACCGTGGTGCGCAATGTGCAGCAGGTGCAGGACGCACTGGGACAGCGCATCCTGCTGGAAAACGTCTCGAGCTATCTTGAATACCAAAGCTCGTTGATCAGCGAATGGGATTTTCTGCATGAAGTCTGCGAGCAAGCCGATTGCCTGCTGTTGCTGGACCTGAACAACATCCATGTCAGCGCGGTAAACCATGGTTTTGATGCCGGCCAGTACCTGCGAGCGATGCCGGCGCACCGCGTCCAGCAAATCCACCTGGCCGGCCACACCGACCATGGTGACCACTTGATCGACACCCATGACCAGCCGGTAGCCGATCCGGTGTGGGCGCTGTACCGTCAGGCACTGGCCTTGCTGGGCCCGGTGGCCACGATGATCGAGCGTGATGACCACATCCCGCCGTTGGCCGAGCTGGTGGCCGAGCTGGACCTGGCGCGCCGGCATGCCAGCCAGGCGATCCCTCATCAAACCCAGCCCGAACCACAGGGCGCGCTGGCCTGAGCCCAGCCATGTTGCACAGCTTGCTGTCGCTGCAAAACGCCTTCCAGCAGCATTTGCTGAGCGGCGAGCCCGGTATCAGCGCCGCCGTGCGGCCCGGCGGTGCGATCCCGGTAGCGCGGCGCTTGCAGATCTACCACCGCGCCTACCGCGCCCGACTGGTGGACGCGCTGCGCGACAGCTTTGGCCACACCGCCCGCTACCTGGGCGACGAGGGGTTCGAGCACGGCGCACGGGCCTACATCGAGGCCCATCCGTCGTCGCACAGCAGCCTGAACGACTACGGCATCGGCTTTGCCGCTTGGCTGGCCGATCAACACCCGCAAGACCCGGACATCGCCGAACTGGCCAGCCTGGACTGGGCCTTGCGCCGTGCCTTCGATGGCCCCGATGCACCGGTGCTGACGCTCACCGATCTGGGTGCGCTGGCGCCCGAGGCCTGGGGCCAGGTGGGCTTAACACTGCACCCCACTTGCCAGCGGCTGGTCTTGCAGCACAACGCCCTGGCCCTGTGGCAGGCACTGGACCAGGACCAGGCCCTGCCACCTGCCGTGGCCCAACAGCAGACCACTGACCTGCTGGTCTGGCGGCGCGGCCACCAGCCGCACTTTCGCAGCCTGGGTGCCTTGGAGGGCAGCGCCCTGGATGCACTGCAGCAAGGCCAGTCCTTTGCCGGGCTGTGTGAGGCCTTGGCTCACCGGTACCCCGACGTGGACACGGCAGTGCAAGCCGGCACGCTGCTGCGCCGCTGGGTGGACGAAGAACTGCTGTCGGCCCTGCGTTTTTGAGCGCGGGCTTTCACCGAGACGACGCCAACCCTGCTTCCGCACAATGGCTTGGCCCATCGCCTCAGGAGCCCCGCCCATGTACCCCGGCAAATACGCCCAGCAACACGCCGACCGGCCCGCCTTCATCATGGCCAGCAGCGGCGAAGCCATGACCTATGCCGAGCTGGACCAGCGCAGCAACCGCCTGGCCCATCTGCTGCGCGAACAAGGCCTGCAGCGCCTGGACCACTACGCCGTGTTCATGGAGAACAACAGCCGCTACCTGGAAGCCTGCATGGCCGGTGAGCGGACCGGGCTGTACTGCACCTGCATCAACGCCTTTCTCACCGCCGACGAGCTGGCCTACATCCTGAACAACAGCGAGTCGCAGGTGCTGGTCACGTGCAAAGCCGGATTCGAAGTGGCCGGCCAGGCGCTGGCAAGCTGCCCGCGCATAAGGCTGTGCCTGGTGGTGGGCGGGAGTGACTCGCTGCCCACGCAGGCCGGCGCCGCCCGGGTGATGGACTACGAGGCGGCCATCGCCGGCCACCCCGGCACGCCAGTGGCCGATGAGTGGCTGGGCACCTCGATGCTGTATTCATCCGGCACCACCGGCCGGCCCAAGGGCATCCTGCGGCCGCTGCCCGACAACCCGCCCAGCCAGCCGCTGCCGCTGTTCAATTTCTTGAGCAATCTGTGGCAATGCGAGGAGGGCATGGTTTATCTGTCACCGGCGCCGCTGTACCACTCGGCGCCGCTGGCCAATGTCAGCCTGGCGATCCGCCATGGCGGCACCGTGGTGATCATGGAGCACTTTGATCCCGAACAGTATTTGGCACTGGTCGAGCGCTACCGCATCACCCACACCCAGTTGGTGCCGACGATGTTTTCCCGCATGCTCAAGCTGCCGGCCGAGCTGCGCACCAAGTACGATTTGTCGTCGCTGAAGATCGCGGTGCATGCCGCCGCGCCCTGCCCGGCCCAGGTCAAGGAGCAGATGATTGCGTGGTGGGGCCCGATCATCCACGAGTACTACGGCGCCACCGAGGGCCTGGGCTTCACCGCCTGCAACACTGCGGAGTGGCTGGCACACCGTGGCAGCGTGGGCCGGGTGTTGCTGGGCGACCTGCATGTATTGGACGAACACCAGCAGCCGGTGCCCAGGGGCATGCCGGGCGAGATCTGGTTCAAGACCGCATCGCCGTTTGTCTATTTCAACGACCCCGAGCGCACCGCGCTGACCCGCTCGCCCGACGGCAGCATGAGCACGGT
>JANOBL010000499.1:0-8375 GCA_031411635.1 Betaproteobacteria bacterium | reverse complement strand
GGTCAAGCTCTGCGATTTTGGGGTGGCACGGCTGGCCGATGCCGACGCCACACGCACCCAGGGCATGGTGGTGGGCTCGCTGCGTTATGCCTCGCCCGAGCAGATCCTGGGCCAGCCGATAGACGCCCGCACCGATGTGTTTGCCACCGGTGTGCTGCTGTACGAGCTGCTCACTGGCGAGCTGCCGTTCAAAGGCCAGTCCGACGCCGAGATCCTGCACCGCATCACCACCGACCCGGCGCCGTCGCCGCGGCTGATCAATCCGGACATCGCTGTCGACATCGACGCTGCAGTGCAGCGTGCGCTGGCCAAGAAGCCTGGCGATCGCTTCGCCAGCGCGGCCGAGTTTGCGCGCGCCTTGGGTGCCTCGACCCTCACCTCGCCCGGCAGCCTGCCGGGTCTGACGCCGGCCAGCGCCGGGGTGGCGGCCGCCACCATGGCGCCGGTGCGCGGCAAGAGCCGCTGGCTGTGGGCCGCAGGCGGCGCTGCGATGCTGGCAGCGCTGGGCGTCTGGGCCTTGCTGAGACCGGCGCCCGCAACCGTCGTGGCAGGCGGGCCACCGCCCCCTGCACCGGTGGCGCCGTCGGTGGCCACGCCACCGGCAGCCCAGGCGCCCACCCCACTGCCGGCGGTGTTGGCGCCTGCCGCGACCGCGCCTGCGCTCGGCGCGGCCCAGGCCAGCGCCGCCGCCACCCAGCCGGCGCTGCCACCCGCCAAACCGGCATCCCTGCTGCCCGCCGACGGCGCCTGGCATGGCCAACTGGCCTGCGGGCCGGTGCTGTCCCGGCCGGGCAGCCCCGGCACCGAGGCGTTCACGGCCGAGTTGGCGATCGATATCCAGGGCCAACGCATCCGCTGGACCCGCAACACCGCCGTTGTCAGCGAAACCGTTGCCGGCACTTTTGATGCACAAGGGCGCTTCAGCGCCGAAGGGCAAGGTGCGCGCAAAGACCGCGCCGAGATCTGGCGCGAACAAGCCAGTGGCGCATTTGTGCCCAAGACCCGGCGCATCGAGGGCCGGGTGCAGATACTGCGGCTGAAAGACCAGTCGGTGGCGCGTGAATGCACGCTGCTGGCCCAGCGCGGCGCGGCACCCGCGGTTGCTGCGTCGGCAAGCCCACGCGCGCCATCGGCCGCCGCCGGTCCAACTGTGCTGGCACTGATGCAGGGGGCGTGGCGCGGCCGGCTGGCCTGTGGCGCCACCCTGTCCAAGAACCTGCCGCGCCCAGATGCCAATGCCTTCAACGCCGACCTGGCGATCGATGTTGCCGGATCGCGCATCACCTTGCTGCGCGACCAGAGCGACATCCTGGAGAAAACTGTCGGCACGCTGGATGGCCAGGGACGCTTCAGCGCCAATGGCTATGGCGAGCACAAGAAGCACGCCGGCGGTTGGGTGGTGCTGGCCAGCGGCGGATTTGTGCCCAAGGCCAAGCGCATCGAGGCGAGTGTGCAGATCCTGCGCATGAGCGACAGCGGTGTGGCCCGAGAGTGCAGCTTGGTGGCCACCCGTCCCTGAAGACCGGCCGCTGAAGGCGCTCGGGCCGCCCCATGCTTGCGGGTGCTCTTCGCTTCGGCAACAGCGCAGGCTGCCGCACCAACCCAGCCATTGGCAGTGCTTAAATGCCGCTGTCCACCACCCCAGGGAGAAACACTGTGCAAGGCGACCCCCAAGTCATCAGTTGGCTGCAAGCCCAGCTCAAGAACGAACTGACCGCGATCAACCAGTACTTTGTGCACTACCGGATGTTCAAGCACTGGGGCTTCACGAAGATGGCGAAGAAGGAATACGAAGAATCGATCGGCGAGATGAAACATGCCGACCGGCTGATGGACCGCATCTTCACCTTGGACGGCCTGCCCAACCTGCAAGACCTGGGCAAGCTGATGATCGGCGAGACCCTGCCCGAAGCGCTGGGCTGCGATCTGCAGATGGAGCGCGGCGCCCAGGCCACGATCAAGGACGGCATCGCCGGCTGCGAAACCGCACGTGACTACGTGTCGCGCGAGCTGCTGCAACACATCCTGGACGACACCGAAGAGCACATCGATTTTCTGGAGACCCAGCTCGAGTTGATCGCCAAGGTGGGCGAGCAAAACTACTTGCAGTCGCAGGTGGGCGAGTTGAGCTGAGCGCCGGCACGTCGGTCAGGTTGCTAATGCTAACTATTCGCATTACACTGGCGGCGTTGCCCACAACGACCCTCCGTCCAGAGCGCCATGATCGTCTGCATCTGCCACCGAGTCTCCGACCGCGACATCGAGCGTGAAGTGCGCCAGGGCTGTGCCAGTTTCGACGCCTTGCAGCGCCAACTGCGGGTGGCCAGCGCCTGTGGCGCCTGTGGCGATTGCGCCCGCAAGGTGTTTGGCAAGGCCTGCGCCGGGGTCGGTGCTGCCACGGCCCGGGCGCCGATGCATTTCGTCAGCCTGCAAGCCAGCGCTGCGGCTTGACTCGGCCGCTCAGCGCCGCCGCCAGCCCAGCCAGATCACCGTGGCCACCACCAGCAGGCCGCCGGCCACCTGCACCGCCGCAATCGCCTGATCCAGGATCAACCAGGCCAGCACCAGTGCAAAGATCGGCTCGATGTTCATGATTGCCGAGTTGCCCACCACGCCCAACCGGGGCAGCACGGTGAACATGATCGTGAACGCGGTGCCGTAAAGCACAGTCAACGCCAGCAGCCCCCACCATCCGGCCGGGGCCTGCGGCAGGTGAAAACCACCTTGCGAGGCCACACCGGCCAGCGCCATCAGCCCTGCCAGGCCCATCGTGCTGGCGGTGCGCAGCCGGCCGTCCAGGTCGCCCGCCTCGTGCTGGGTGATCACCAGCGCCAGGCCAAAGGTGGCGCCAGCGGCGAGCGCAAATGCCACGCCGATGCCGATGTGGCGCCACTGCCCGGCGGCACCCAGGCCCGATGCGGCGCCCAGCACGTCCAGCGCCAATGCCAGGCCCAGCAGCATCACCGGCATCGCACGCAGTACCCGCGGCTCGGGCCGGTGTTGGTAGGCCAGGCGCGCCCACAGCGCCGTCCACAGCGGGTAGGTGTTGAAGGCCAGCAAGGCCAGCGCCACCGGCAGCCGTGCCACCGATGAATACAGGCACAGGCTTTGCACGCCGATCAGCAGACCGATGGCGGGCAAGGCGCGCCGGTGGCGAGGGGTCAGCCGCACCGGCACCCGCTGCAGCAGCAGCAAGCCCCCCACCACCACGGCGGTGATCGCACTGCGGAAGGCCACCGCCGTGGCCACGTCCACCCCGTGGTTGAACGCCATACGCGCAGCCACATGGTTGGCGCCCATCATCAGCGCGATCAACATCAGCGTGGCAAAGGCACTGCGTGAGATCGTGGTGCTGGGAGCGGGGACAGGGGCGGCGGCCATGGCCCGATTCTCGGGGCTGGGCCAAACCCAGCCGCAGGTCACGGCGTGGGCACCGGCCCCACCAGCCAGCGGCCCGCCAGCGTTATCGCCGCATCGGCGTCGGCAGCGGTGCCGTCAGCGCCCACCGTCTGCCAAAGTGTGGGGTCCACCGTGAACGGGTGACCGCCGACCAGAATACGCAGCCGCTGGCAGCGCACATCGGCGCGGACCTCTTTGATCAGCGCCTGCACCGCGTGCAAGTGGCAGCCCATCGTTGCCGAGACGGCCAGCACATCGGCGGCACGCTCCACCACGGCCTGCACAACAGCGGCATGCGGCGTGTTGGCACCGCAGAAATAGGCATCCCAGCCGGCCATCTCGAAAAAGTCGCCCACCATGCGGGCACCCACCTCATGCAGATCACCGCTGACACAAACCACGACGGCGACAAACCCACAACGCTGGTCGGAGATCCCCCGGGGCAGCAACTGTGACATCAGGACCTGGGTGGCGGCACTGCAGAAATGCTCTTGCGCAACGCTGATCTTCTTCATCTGCCACAAGCGGCCGATCTCGCGCAGCGCGGGCTGAAACACCTGCAGGTAGAGCTGGCGCACAGGCTCGCCACGCGCGGCGGCGTCAAACACCAATTGGCCCGCCGCCTGGCGGCAGCCACCCAGCAGCGTATGCACATAGGCTTGCGCCAGAGGCGACAAGGGCTGGCTGGGGTCGATGAAGCTGATGCTGGTGCCCGGCATCGATGGCAGCGCACTGCGTGCGCCTTCGATCATCGCGGCCGCGTGGGCGGCCACTGGCGGCGGCATCTGCTCGCGCAGCACGTCGGCCATGCAGCCGAGCTGGTGGTCCAGATCCTCGCCGTGCCCACCATGCTGCTGCAACAGCTTGGCCCAGCCGATGTAGTCGTTGAACAGCGCCGGGCTGTTGGCGTCCAGCGCGTCGGCCAGATACCAAAAGTGGTGAACAGCGTCCTGGCGCGACTTTGCGCGTCCGGCGGGCCCATAGCGCACGCTCAATTTTGGGTGGCGGCCAAAGGTGCAGGCCAGCACCGCGTCGGCCAGTGCGCCGGCCTGCGCACGCAACTGGTGGCCGGCAGACGGGGTGCTTGTATTGGTCATCGATGGGTCAGCCCGGGCTTCAGCCTACTCCAACCAACCCAGCTCCGCGCGGTTCGGTGGTGACGATCATGGGGCCTGGTCTCGGCCGGTTCAACCATCATCGTGCCAGATACCGGCGCGGCCGTGGTCTGGGCCTGCGGCCGGTGTTGTGAGTGCGGTACGCAAGAAATCAGCGCGCAGCGCCTCGGGATAGAGCCGGGCCAGCAAGGCGGTGCTGGCATCGCACAACAGGGCTTGCAGCGCGGCGCTGAACTCGGCCGATGGCGGCACTGGCGCCGGGCAGTTTTCTGTGGCGCCGGGCGTGTTGTCAGGCACTGCGTCCAACAGCAGACCCTGGCGCTGCAGCCACAGCGCCTGCCAAGCCGCTTGCTGGCTGGCCAGCACCGTGGTCACTGCGTCGGTCCAGGCCGCGGGTGGCTCGTCTTGCCGCCATTCACCCCGGGCCCGGCCGTGGTGGGCCACCGCCAGGTAGGCCAGCAGTGCTGACCGCAGCAGCGCCTGCAGCACCTCGTCCTGCCAGGCCAGCAGCGGCTGGTCCAGGCCCCGGATGTGGTTGACACCACGTGCCGCACCGGCCGCGCCCAGCGCGCCCAGCACCCCACCGGCCAGCAGGCCGCCGCCCATCGTCAAACCGCCGCTGGCGATGTCGGCCTTGAGCCCCGCCAACGCACCGGTCACCAGGCCGCCCCACAGCGCAGCGCGGCCTTCGCTGACCGGCTCGCGCCTGGCAAAGTACAGCGCCAGCCGGGCCATCAGCGCCTCACCAGCCCGGCCTTGCAGCCCATGAAGCTGGATCAGTGCATCGCTGCTGCGGCGGATGTCCTGGTCCAGCCGGCTGGCCAGTGCGGCCATGGCCTGGGATTGTGGATCGTCGGCGTTGTCAGCCCCCAGGCCCAGCACCTTGCCCAAGCCCCGGCCCAGCGCCTGCAACGGTGTGCGCCAGCCCGGCCTGGGCAGGCGCTCGCGATCCAGCGCGGCGCGGGCCAGCCGGTCGGCCAGCAAGGCCATCGCCGCCCGCCAGATTTGCTGCTGGCGCTGCGCCCAGGCGGCTTGCAGGCGCGCCATCGCCGGCTGGTGCGTGGTGGGCAAGGCCTGGGCCACCGCCTGCAACAGCACCGC
Organism: Betaproteobacteria bacterium; assembly: GCA_031411635.1. GTDB lineage: Bacteria > Pseudomonadota > Gammaproteobacteria > Burkholderiales > Burkholderiaceae_C > Pseudaquabacterium. Next base: position 2,760 of record JANOBL010000499.1, on the reverse strand, counting down.
CTCCTGCACCCAGCAGCGGGCAAAGGCATCCAGCGGCAGCACCGAGTGCATGCCGGGTGTGCCGGCCAGGTGGTCGCGCCAGCGCTGCACCTGGTGGGCTTCATCGGCCGGTGTGCCGGGTGGGCCCAACTGGTTCAGCAGCACGATCACCGGTTTGCGCAGCAGCGCCAGCACTTGCAGCTCGGGCGCCAGGTAGGCGGCGTCTTCGGGCGCCTCGGCGGCGTTGACCAAGTACAGCGCCACCTGGGTTTGTGCCATCACATGGCGGATGGCTTGCTGGCTGGCCCAGAACGGCCGGTCGCGCCAGCGGTCCCAAACCTGGCTCAGCACCCAGCCCAGCGGATTGCCAGACTGGGCCAGACGGCGCGCCAGGCGCTGGCTGTCGCCAAAGCCGGGGGTGTCCCACAGCAGCAGCCGGTCGCCGGCTGGGCTGTCGACCATCGTGTGCGGCTCGGCCGTCTCGGTGACATGGGCTTCGTCGCGCACCTCGCCGATGTCGCGGCCCAGCAGCGTGCGGGCCAGGCTGGTCTTGCCCACATTGGTGTGCGAGACCAGGCTGAGCGAGAGCGTGATCGCTTGGGTGTTGTCCATCAGCTTGTTGGGTCCGACAGATCGATGAAACGGGGTGCCACGCCCTGCCCGCCCAACAGCGTGGTCCAGGCGTTGCGGCGCTGCGCCAGCCGCTGGGCGCCTGCGGCCCCGCCAAAACGTTGCACAAAACCCGATTCATCCACCCACACCTGCAGGCTGGCCCGGCCCGCCAGATGGGTGGCCAGGGCCAACACAAACGCGCCGTGGGATTCACGCTCGGGCGTGGCAGTCAGCGCAAACAGCGCCACCACGGTGGCGGCGCTGGCGTCGGGCAGCCAGCGCGGTAAGTCGTCCTCGGCGCCTTGTGGCAGGCTGGGCTGCACCTGGGCCTGCACACTGGCGCCGAGCTGGGCGTCCAGCACGCCGATCAGCGCCGCCTGGCGCTGCGCATCAAGCTGGTAGCTGTAGGGCAGCACCAGCACCGGCAGCGGCTGGCCCGAGGCGGTTTGCAGCAGACGGCGTAGATCATCGGTATCCACTGGCAACCGCAAATCGGCCGCCAGCGCGTGGGCCCGCGCCCAGGCCCACGCGGCCAGCAGCAGGCGGGGCAGCAGCACGGCCAGCCCCAGGGTCAGGGCCCACAGGTGGATCCAGCGGGCGGCACTTTCGCCACCGCCGGTGGCCAGGCGCCGGCCCGCCCGCGCGGGTGGTCCGGGCAGCACCAGGCCACACAGCGCAGCAGCCGGGCCCAGCAGCCAGCCCAGCACCTGGTGCACGCTGGTGGCATCGAGAAACGTGCTGTCCCAGCCAGCGCGGTAGTCCAGCGCCAGGCCGCGGGCGTACAACGACACCAAGAGCCCGAGCACCAGGCAGGCGGCTGCCGCATGCAGCAGCGCTGCCAGCCTGGCCGCTTGCAGGGTCTGGCTGGTGGCCAGCCAATCGTGGCTGAAGCGGGCGTAGACCATTGGCCCGGCCGAGCGGGTGGCCAGGCCCGGGGACAAACGATCACCCAGCCAATCCGCCAATCGACTGGCCAGCGCCAGCAGCAATCGCCGCAGCGGCCCCAGGCCGGATTGCTGGCTGCCCGCCGGCCGGGCCCGCCGCAGCCACAAATCCAACAGCAGCGCGTAAACCCCCAGGTTCCAGGCCAGCACACCCAGCAAAGGCAGCGCCAGCAGGTTGATCTGCTGCGATGCGCCCAGCCCGTCGCTGGCCAGGCCCAGCAGCGCGGCGGCTGCCAGCACCGCCGTGGCCAACACCCGCCCAGTGCTGCCGCCAGTGCCCGCCACCCCGGCCAGCCAGGGCTGCAAGCTGGTATCCCGCTCGGCCAGCCGGCCCAGGCCCAGCCGTGCGCGCTGCACCAACCAGGCCTCGGGCGCGGCGGCCTCACCCACCTGGCGCCTGGCCTCGGCGCCAGCCCAGCCCATGTCGGCAGCCAGGCCATCACGGGTGCCTGCTTGCTCAAAAGCCCGCATCAACAGCACGGCGCGCAGATCGGATTCGGTCATGCAGGGGCTGGCAGCAAATACCCGGGGCGGTGGCGGAGACTGGATTGTGCCGGGCGGCCTGTGCAGCGCCGACGCTGCATCGGAAATGAGAGAGAATCGCATTTAGATTGCCCGCCCACTCCCGCCGCGATGACCACCCTGCTCTGCGACCTGCCCAACGGTGCCCATGCCACCGTGCTGCAGGTCTGTGCCAACGGGCCGGCACTGGATGCTGATCAGCTCCGCCGCCTGGGTGAACTGGGCTTTTTGCCCGGCGAGCCGGTGCAGGTGCTGCGTCGCGGCCCGGGTGGGCGCGAGCCGCTGGCGGTGGTGGTGGGCGATGCGATGTTTGCGCTGCGCCTGCTGGAGGCGCGCTGCATCACGGTGCAGCCTGCCCAGACGCCATGAGCACCGCCCTGCCCGCCCCCGGCCAGCTTCGCAGCGTGGCGCTGGTGGGCAACCCCAACTGCGGCAAGACAGCGCTGTTCAACCTGCTCACCGGTGCACGGCAAAAAGTGGCCAACTACGCCGGGGTCACGGTGGAGCGCAAGATCGGCCAGGCCAGTCTGGCCGATGGCCGCAGCGTGGTGGTGATTGACCTGCCCGGCACCTACAGCCTGCAGCCCGCCACCCCCGATGAGCAGGTGACGCTGGAAGTGATCGAGGGCCGGCGCACCGGCGAGGCCATGCCCGATGCGCTGGTGGCGGTGGTGGATGCCACCAACCTGCGGCTGAACCTGCG